>CAYRQC010000728.1:0-4661 GCA_964426265.1 uncultured Phycisphaerales bacterium
CGCCTGCAACCCTGGAAGCAGTCGACGTGATCCAGCGGCCGAGGCGCGTGGCGGAGAGATCAACCAGCCCGACGTCGGAAGCACGAGGCTGTTCAAGCTCGCGCCGATCGTGCTCGGCGCGATCCGACGCCGTGGTGCCGAGGGAGGGACTTGAACCCTCACGTCCTTGCGGACAGTGGATTTTGAGTCCACCGCGTCTGCCGTTCCGCCACCCCGGCTGGATCGCGACTCGTGCACTTGGGTCGCATGAGTGGTGATCGCGGAACGTCTTGTAGCAAATGGGACGAACGCCGAGAACCGACACGGAATGGCGCGACTCACCGACGCGACCAGACACCAGATCTCAAGTCGCCTTGCTGGACCGCGGATCGAACATCTCCTGGTCGAACAACACGGTGTCGAGGCCGACGACCAACCGGTCGAGACGCATGACTGCGCGGCAGGCCAAGAGCACGCCGGGCAGGTAGGCCTCGCGACCATAGGTGACGTGCTCGATGACGAGCTTCTGGCCGGCGGCACCGAAGAGAACCGACTGCTCGGCGACCACGCCGGGGAGACGAATCGAATGAATCGGGATGCCGTGGTGGCGCTCACCGCGGGCTCCGCCATCGCCAGCGGTTTCCGTCGGACCGCTCCGCGCCAGGGAGATTCGCTCTGCGGTCGCCGCCGCGGTGCCACTCGGCGCGTCGCGCTTGCCGGCATGGTGCGCCTCCACGATCTCCACGGCGTCGAGGTGGCGCGCGGCCATCTCGGCGAAGCGCATCATGAGCAGCGCACCGATCGCGAAGTTGGGCGCGATGATCGCGCCGATCCGCCGGGCAGCACAGCGCGCGGCGAGCTCTTCGCGCAACGCGGCTTCGACGCCGCTCGTCCCGATCACCGGGCGCGCCCCGGCGTCGACGATCGCGAGCGCGCTGCGGCGCACGACGTCGGGGAGGGTGAAGTCGACCACGACATCGGCACGCGCGTCAGCGATCGTCCGACCGAGGTCGTCGCTGCGGCCACAGCGCCCCACCAGGGTGAGATCGCTGGTCGCCTCGATTGCGGCGCAGACCAGCCGACCCATGCGCCCGGCTGCACCGTTCACCACCACCCGGATCATGGCGTCGCCGTGCGCGCCGGTTGCGGGCGGGCGATCGCCAGCTCGACCAGCCGGCCAAAGAGCTCGGGCAGCGAATGGCCCGCGGCGCGCGCCGCCTTCGGGAAGAGCGACTCGCGCGTGAGACCGGGCAGCGTGTTGAGCTCGAGAAACCAAGGCACGCCGTCGCGCAGGATGAAGTCGACCCGCGCGAAGCCGCGGCAGTCGAGCGCGTGATAGGCGACGATCGCGGCCTCCTCGATCCGTCGCAGCACCGGCGGCGGAAGCGGCGCCGGGCAAAGCTCCTCGGAGCCGCCCGGCTCGTACTTCGCCTGGTAGTCGAAGAGCCCCCCGTGCTTGGGCCGGATCAGGATCGGCGGCAGCGCGACCACGCCCGTCTCCGGGTTGCCGAAGAGCGCACAGGTCACCTCGTCGCCGGCGACCAGTTCTTCGACCAGGGCGCCGCTCACACCATCGACCGCGAGCGCCCGCTCGATCGCCGGCGGAAGCTCCGCCACCGTCGCCGCGCGCGACAGCCCGACGCTCGAACCGCCATCGACCGGCTTGACGATCAACGGCAGCGCCAACCGAGCCAGCCGCGCGCGAACCCGTGATCGGCTGCTCCCCCATTCGTGATGCAGGATCGTCTCGCCGTCTGGCATCGCGAGCGAGGTCGTCGCCTTCAGCACGGCTTTCGTCCGTGCCTTGTCCATCGCAAGCGCCGAAGCGAGCACACCCGGCCCGACGCATGGCTTGCCGAGCACGCGCAGAAAACCCTGGATCGAGCCATCCTCGCCGAGCGTCCCGTGCATGATCGGGAAGACGACGTCGACCGCGGCGATGAGCCGCGCGACGGCATCGGCAATCGTGACGCCAGAACTCCCGGCCGCGAGCCGGGTCGCCTCGTCAGGACGCGCCGCCTTCGATGCGATCGGCATGAACGCGATCGCACCATCCCACCGCCAATAGGCGACCAAGACCTCGAGCTCCGCAACCGACAGCCATTCGATCAAGCTGTCGGCGCTGCGAATCGAGATGTCGTGCTCGGCGGATGGACCGCCGCAGAAGACTGCCACCCGCTCGTGCGCCATCGAGCGCCGATGATAGCGCCGTGCGCAAACCGGTCGGACGCTCCACTCGGGCCGGCGCGCGCCGGCGCTCAGTCGAGGTAGACGCGCGCGAGCGGACGACCGGCTCCGCGCCGGAGCTTCTCCTGCAGCTCGCCACGGTCGAGCGCATAGAGCGGCCCGATCTCGACCGCTGCCTGCGAGTCGATGACCGGAAACCCCGCGTCCGCGAGCCACAACCGGAAGAGCGCCGACTGCGCCGCCCGCGAGCTTTCTGGCGAGTCCTCTCCCGTCTTGTTCTTGACGGGAGCGAACTCCTCCGTCCGCCGGACCTCCATCGCGACCACACTCTTCGCAAGCGGCAGCCCGTCGAAGACGAAGCTCTCGAACTTGATCCCGTTCGGCTCGCTCGGCGAGACCACGTCGCCGCGTTCATCGACGTAGGGGACCTTCTTGCGGGCGAGGTGATAGGGCAGCGCGAGCGCATCCCGGCCGAGCCGCTCGAAGAACGGCAGGTGGAAGGCGTGGATCGCGATGCTGCCGGCGCCGAATACGAGCCCGCCGGACGCCTGCCGCGCTTCCCGCTGCTCGTCCGGGAGGTCGGAGTACTCGACGATCCCCGGCTTGCCGTCGACCAGGGCAAAGACGCCGACCTTCTCGGCGGCATCGCGCTTGGCCACAACCTTCAGCGACAGCTCCGCCCCGTGGCGCAGGTGATGACCGATGAACACCGGATCGGCGACGATCACCAGCGGGTTGTCGACCTGGAAATAGAAGAGGGTGTCAACGCCACGCTTGGCGAGCTTCTCGAGCCAGCCCGACTCCGCGAGCGCGCGATAGACGCCACCGTGCCCGTCCGGGCTGAGAAAGATCCGGCCGCGCTCCGCGAGCAGCAACCGGCCGTCGCGATCGAGCGCCGGGAGCATCCCCTGCTCGAAGAAGCCGACCTCCTCGGCCTGCAGTCCGAACCAGCGCTGCTCCTCGAAGAAGCGCCGTGTCGCCGCGTGGTTGTCCGGGCTGACGAGCACCACGAGCGGCAGCGCCTTGCCGTGGCGTCGACCGAGCGCGAGGATCTTCTCGGCGTGGATCTGGAACAGCGACTTTCCGGAGACCGGGCCGATCGGAAACGTGCCTTTCGGTGCATCGAAGCCGAGTCGCGTCGCCTGCCCACCCGCCACGACGATCACGGCAACCCGCCCCGCCTTCAGCGCCGCCTCACCCACCCGGCGACTCTCCGCTTCGTCCGCGAGCTGCGATGGAGTGGTGGCGATCGGGATCACTGGCGCCGGCGCGAGCAGCGCCGTGTGCGGCGCGGCATCGATGACCAGGTGCTTCTCGATCAGCCGCTTCACCAGTGACAGGTCGATCGAACGCAGCTGGGAGAGGAGGAGCGCGCGCTGATCGGTCGTGAGATCGTCAAAGAAGCGGAAGACGTGCCCCTGTTCGGCTTCGCAGAAGCGGGCGCGCAGCGCGCTGTCCTTCTTGCTCACGGTTGCGACATCCAGCCGGAGAGGGCGTCAGCGATCGAAGGCGCGGAAGGCGAGGCAGGCGTTGTGGCCGCCGAAGCCGAGCGCGTTGCAGATCGCCGCTCGCACCCGCATCTCGCGCGCGGCACCCGGCACGTAGTCGAGGTCGCACTGCGGGTCGGGGACGGTGAGGTTGCGCGTCGGATGGACCACCCCACGTGCGATCGACAGTGCCGAGACCACGGCGCCGATCGCGCCGGCCGCACCGAGCAGGTGACCGATCATCGACTTCGATGAGGAGATGGCGAGCCGCGTCGCGTGTTGACCGAAGACCGCCTTGAGCGCACGCGTCTCGACCACGTCGTTGTACTCGGTCGACGTGCCGTGCGCGTTCACGTAGTCGATCGTCCCCGGATCCATCGCTCCATCCCGCAACGCGAGCTGGATCGAGCGAATCGGTCCGGCGCCATCTTCCTTGGGTGCCGTGATGTGATAGGCATCGGCCGTGCTGCCGAATCCGGCCAGCTCGGCGAGGATCCGAGCGCCGCGGCGCTTGGCGTGCTCTGCCTCCTCGAGGATGAGGATCGCCGCGCCCTCCCCCATCACGAAGCCGTCGCGGTCCTTGTCGAACGGCCGACTTGCGCCCGCCGGATCGTCGTTGCGCCGCGACATCGCCTTGAGGGCGCAGAAGCCGCCGATCGCGAGCGGAGTGATGGTCGCCTCGGCGCCACCGGCCACCATGATGTCGGCTTCGTCGTACTGGATCGTCTTCAGCGCCATCCCGATGGCGTGTGACGCCGAGGCACACGCCGACGCGGTGGCGAAGTTCGGTCCCTGCAACCCGTGGTAGATCGAGATCTGGCCGGCCGCCGCGTTCATCATCATCTTCGGGATGAAGAAGGGCGTGATGCGATCGGGACCGCGCTCGATCAGCACCTTGTCCTGCGACTCGAGCTCGTTGATGCCGCCGATCCCCGAGCCGACGACGACGCCGACGCGCGTCGGATCGAAAGCGGCATTCTTGATCCCCGAACCTGCGAGCGCCTCGTT
>CAYRQC010000729.1:0-3793 GCA_964426265.1 uncultured Phycisphaerales bacterium
ATCTGGTCGATGGCATCGCAGTTCGCAATCGCGACCTCCTGGTCGGCTCCGGGCATGTCGAGATCGAGATCGATGCCGACCAGCCCGGCAAGGAGGCGAATGTCGGCCGCGTCTGGATGGTGAGCTGGAACCTGCTTGCAGCGTCGCGCGAGTATGGTGGCGGCCGGCCCGGGACCTTGGGGCTACCGTCGCTGGTTCTCGAAGGATCGCCGCTCCTCGGAGAGTCTTGTTGCGTCCGCGTCGGCAACTCTTGGGGAGCGCCCCACGCGACAGTGGGGGTGCTGTTGATCGGAACGGCAGAGCGCGACGGCGATCTGTTGCTCGTCGGTGACTACGCGGCGCTCGTCTTCCCGCTCGATGCCGATGGTTCCGACTACGTCTATTGCGACGAGATTGCGGAGGACACGCTCCTCTGTGGGTACCACGTCTACGTGCAGGCGCTCGTCTTTGATCCGGGGGCGCAGCCCAACCGCATTGCCGCGTCGAAGGCCCTCGACCTGACGCTCGGCGGAAACGACTGGTAACGCGTCGGCTCGCGATCCGCCGGGACTGAAAGTGCCGCCCGCCCCCCCGGTCTGCCCGGCCGGATTCGAAGGGGTATTCGAGGTCCGACGAAACGGAGAGGTGGACGGCGGCGAAAAAGTACGGAGCCGATGGGCCCGTGGCAAGCAGAAGTTTTCCACGGACGCGATCGAGGTGGCGGCTGACGTTCCGTCATGCGGGCCGCGATTGGCGGCTCACCGACGTCTACGGCAACGTGGTCGAGGGCCTGCTCGCGTGACGCATGGCGGCGTAATCCGACCGCCGCGCCTCCGCTTCGCGGATGTAGATCGCCTCGAGCGCGAGGCAGAGGCCGGCGCTATCGCAGATGGGGCTCGATTGGAGCTGGTCGCGCATTCCCGCACGCAGAGCCGCGAGGCGTGACGGGGTCGCCGAATCGCGAGCCAGGCTGATCGCGAGCTGTTCATAGCCGGCCTGGTCAGTCGCGACCCAATTGCCAAGCCCGGCCGCCAGCAACAACGAGCGGCTGGTGCGCGCGGCCCAGCGGTCGCCGTTGAAGCTCACCACCGGTACCCCTTGCCAAAGCGCCTCGGTGGTGGTGGTGCCGCCGTTGTAGGGAAAGGTGTCGAGCGCGAGGTCGACCCGCCCATACGCCTGCAGGAAGCGGTAGTGCTCGTCGCGACCTTCCAGTGCCAGGCGCTCCGTCGCCACTCCTTCGTCGGCGAAACGGCGTTCGATCGCTGCACGGCTCGACGGGTCATCGAGCGGCGGGCTCTTCAGCAGCAGGCGCGTCCCCGGTGCCGCGCGGAGGATGCGCGACCACGCGGCGATCACGTCGCCGGTGATCTTGTACAGCGAGCCAAGGCAGCCGAAGGTGAGCCGACCCGATTGGAGGCACGGCGGCGGCACCAGCGGGGGCACCGGATACAACACATTGAACGCGAGGTAGGAACCGGCGACCCGCACGATGCGCTCGCTGTAGAACGGTTCCTCCTCTTCCGGGATCGCCGCCGCGTCGCCGATCAGCGCATCGAGCGCCGACGTCCCGCTGGTGGCGAAGTGGTTGAACCAGCCGAGCTGGACCGGTGCCGGTCGCTGGAGGAAGCAGGCCAGCCGGTCGCGAAAGCTGTAGCCGTTGAGATCGACCAGCACGTCGATCTCCGCCGCGGCGATCCGCCGCGCCAACTCGTCCGGTGGCAAGCCACGCACCGGCCAGATGACATCGTGCGGATGGTCGCGATAGCCGGCCTCGGTCGAGGGATCACCGCCATCCGAGATCAGGTGGATCTCGAAGCGGTCGCGATCGTGGTGGTTGATCACGCCGAACACCGGCTTCATCCAGTGGCGTGCGCCGAAGAACGCCGAGACGTAGCCGATGCGCAGCTTGCGGTCGCGCGCGGGTGGTCGCGATGGCAACGCGCGAAGCCCCTTGCCGGCAATCGCCATCCAATCGAGGCGCGCCGCCAGCACGCCGTCGTTGCCCGTGGTCGGGCTGCCAGGAATCGCGGTCGCGATGCTGGCCAGCGCCGCGGCTCGCACTTGCGCGCTACCGGTCGCGGCGGCGGCACGATATTCCGTGATCGCGGCGTCGACGTCGCCAAGCTCGAAGAGCGCCTCGCCGAGGCTGCAGCGAGCGCCCGCTGCGTCGGCCCGCAGGCGCACCGCGGTGGCGAGCGCGGTGATCGCATCGCCATAGCCACGCTGCGCCAGCAGTGCACAACCGAGGCCGTACCAGGCATCGAACTGCGTGTCGTCGAGCGCCACGGCACGCCGGTATTCGGACACGGCTTCCGGAAGCCGTCCCGCCAATTGCAACGCATCACCATGGCGGTACGCGAGGGCGGCATCGCGAGGGAACCGCGCGACCGCGGCGACCAGCAGGGCGAGCGCCCCATCGTTCGGCCCGGAAGCGAGCAGCGCCGTGGTCCGGCGCAGGATCGCGGCGGCATCCAAGGGAGCGGCGGGCTTTGTCATCGCGCGGGTTTCAGCGACACCAGCGGCGCGGTGGTGGTGCCCCTACTTGCGGCGCTTCGTCACTCGGCTCGCGAGCTTGAGGGAGTTGAATCGAGGCCGACGGACGAAGATCTGGTCGCGGGCGTCACGCGGGAGGCTGGCCATCTCCGGCGCCAGCGACGAGACGATCTTGCGCGCGGCGGCCACGGCCCCGACTCGATCTGCGTGCTCGCTGACGATCGAGCGCACGAAGCGCGGTTCGGTGGACGGCTCCACGGACAAGCGCGCATGCACGACGTGCCAGTGGTCGGACGTGATGGAAGGACTGTTCTTGCGGCTGATCGTTTCGCGAATCAAGGCAACACTCCATGGATGGCCGACGCCGTTGGTGGGGATGACGGGCCGGAGGGTGGTCCTTCTGCGCCGATGACCGCGACGATCGCTGGCGCCGGTCCGCGCCGACGCACGTCGGACCGCTCTTTCCGGCGAGCGAGCTTCTCGCTGCGTTTCTGGAGCTTCCGGCGATTCCGCTCGCGCTTCTCGAACGACTCCATGCAGGAACTCCAGGCCGGGTGACGCTACCGCACGCAGAACCGCACGCCGAACCGCACGCCGACGCGATGCAAGGGAAGTACGTGCGACGAGTCGCGACGCCGCAGATCGGCTCGCGGTGTTCACCGGACCTTCGTCACGGTGCCTCGTTTTGGTGTCTCGTCTTGGTGCTTCGCACCGCGCCTTGCAGGAACGAACACCACACCCAACCGGACGGGGTCGGGAGCAGATTCGATTGGCCTATATATAGCACCTGAATGGCGTTTTGCGAGCGTTCGTTTGCAGCGCATGCTTGCACCCGCAGAAACCCGGAGAGGGCGGGAGAAACCGGAGGGCGCGCCGGTGAATCGCGATTCTCTAGAGTGATCGAAAGATGACTAGAGAGCCGTCGCCCGATCCTGATCCTCTCCGCGCCCCGGTCCAGCTCCCGATTCCGGTCGCGCCCGAGGCGTCGAGTGCCCCGGTCGTGCAACTGCATGGCGATGCGCCGGCGTCGACCTTCGAGACGTTGCACGACGCCGACATTCCGGCCGAGGTCCTGAGCCGGCGGATCTGTGACTTCGACCTGCACATCGAAGGTCGCCCGCTCGAGAAGGTGATCGAGCGTTTTCGCGGCGAGATCGCGCGGCGCGGGCTCGGCCACGTGAAGCCGGTCTTCTACCTCACCGATGGCTGGGGGGTGCCCGAAGGCACGGTCGCGATCGGGATCCCGTTCTATCTGGCCGACGACGCGCTGCTGCGCGTGCAACAGCAACGCGGCGGAATGATCGAGGGTGAGAGTGAGGAC
>CAYRQC010000730.1:0-4283 GCA_964426265.1 uncultured Phycisphaerales bacterium
GATCGATGCCGTGGCGACGCGGGTGATCGAGGTGAACCCCGGCGGCGTCGTCCGCAATTACCTCGGCAACTTCACCCATTACGCCGAGATGCGGCAACGGGAAGGACGGCCGCTGCCGGGCTACGCGCCGACGGGCAAGGCCGCCCCGGCGCCGGCGCGGTTGGCGCGTTCGAGTTCGAGCACGAGCGGATCGAGTGGATTGAGCGGGTCCGCCGGCGCGCCGCCCTCCGCGCCCGACGCCAAGCCGGTCGGCGAGGCGCGCAAGCCCGACACCAAGAAGCCTGGCGAGGAGCATCGCGACCGCCGCCGCGAGGAGCGCGCCCGCCAGAACGAGGAGAAGAAACTCCACCAACGAATCGAGGCCGCGGAGGCCGAAAAGGCGCGCCTCGATCGGGAGTTCGAGCAGGCGGCGCTCTACGACGATCCCGCGCTTCTCGCAGCGAAGCAGCAGCGCCACGCCGCGCTCGTGGCCGAGCTCGCGCGGCTGTGGCAGGGCCTCGAGGAGCTCGGCTGAGCGAGCGGATCGCGCGCGCGCGGCTTGCTTCGTTCCGATGGGCCCCCTAACGTCCTCGCCCCGCGGTTTGACGCGCGGAGAGGAGGACGATCGTGGTGCGACTGCTGCCGCAGGACGAAGGCTTCTTCGATCTCTTCGAGCGCGCCGCCGACAACCTGCAGGAAGCGGGGCGCCTGCTCGACCTCTTCCTGGGTGACTACACCGATCTCGCCAACAAGGCCAAGCAGATCAACAACGTCGAGCACGCGGGCGACCACCTCACGCGCGAGGCGATCGAGAAGTTGAACCGCACCTTCCTCGCCCCCTTCGATCGCGAGGAGATCCACGAGCTCGTCTGCCGCATGGACGACGTCCTCGACCACCTCGACGAGGGGGTAACGCGGATGGTCCTCTATCGGATCAAGGCACCCACCGACGACTGCAAGGCGCTCGGCAAGGTGCTCGCGATCTCGACGACCTTGATCCGCGAGCTGATGCCGCTGCTGCGCAACCTGAAGCAGCCGGAGCTGATCCAGACCAAGTGTCTCCAGATCGAGCAGCAGGAGTCGGAGGGTGACCGCATCGAGCAGCACGCCCTCGCCGCGCTCTTCGAAGAGCGGTCCGACGCGATCGAGATCATCAAGTGGAAGGACATCTACGGTGACCTCGAGAAGGCGACCGACTCGTGCTCCGACGTGGCGAACGTCGTCGAGTCGATCGTGATCCGGCACGGGTGAGCGCGGCGCAGCGATGGACCACCTGAGCTTCGTCACGATCCTGGTGATCGCCGGCGCCATGCTGTTCAGCCTCGCCAACGGCTGGAACGATGCGGCGAACGCGATCGCCACCGTCGTCTGCACGCGTGTCCTGTCGCCGTTGAAGGCGCTCTTGCTCGGTGCCGTCTTCAACATCATCGGGGCGATGTTCAGCAAGAAGGTCGCGGAGACGATCGGCAAGGACTTCGCCGATCCGGAGTTCCTGAAGCAGACGACCTACCTCGCCGCGGTCCTGGCGGCGACCATCTGGATCACGGTCTGCACCTGGAAGGGGCTGCCGATCTCCTGCTCGCACTCGCTGATGGGCGCGCTGGTCGGCGCGGTGATCGTGTCGGCGGGCGCGCGCCACATCAAGATGGCCGCGATCTGGAAGATCGTCTACGGGATCTTCACGGCGCCAATCGTCGGTTTCTTGCTCGGAATGCTGCTCCTGGTCGTGATCGCGTGGCTGTTCCGGCGGGTGCGGCCGCGTACCGTCAACGGGATCTTCGGCTGGCTGCAGATGGGGTCGGCGGCCGCGATGGCGTTCGCACACGGCACCGGAGACGCGCAGAAGGCGATGGGGATCATCTCGGGCGCGCTCATCGCCGGGACCGCGCAGAAGTTCGAAGTGCCGCTCTGGGTCCAGTTGTCGTGCGCGTCGGTGATGGGGATCGGTACCGCGGTGGGCGGCTGGTCGGTAATCAAGACGCTCGGCACCGGCCTCTCCGACCTGCGGCCGTGGCAGGGCTTCGCGGCCGAGGCGGCGGCGGCGACCACGATCCTCTCGAACACGCTCGTCGGTGTGCCGCTCAGCACCACCCACTCGATCACCGGCGCGATCATGGGCGTCGGCGCCGCGCAGGGGCTGCGCACCGTCCGCTGGGCCGTCGGCAAGAAGATCATCTACGCGTGGGTGCTCACCTTCCCGATCTCGATCGCGATCGGTGCGCTGTTCGCCTGGCTGCTCGGGATGACGCCGCTCGCGTGACGGGTGCTCGGAAAACGGCGCCGCGCTGGATGATCGGCGCGCCGTGAACCCCGAGCCGACGCCCCGCACGATCCTCCACGTCGACCTCGACGCCTTCTACGCGGCGGTCGAGGTGCGCGAGAACCCGGCGCTGCGCGGCAAGCCGGTGATCGTCGGCGCCGACCCGAAGGGCGGCAAGGGACGCGGTGTCGTCTCCGCGGCGAGCTACGAGGCGCGCCGCTTCGGCGTCCACTCGGCGCTGCCGATCTCGCGGGCTTGGAAGCTCTGCCCGAAGGGCGTCTACGTCGTGCCACGCATGGAGCTCTACCTCGCGGTCTCGGCGCGCTTCATGGCGATTCTCGAGCGCTACACCGATCTGGTCGAGCCGCTCTCGATCGACGAGGCGTTCCTCGACGTGACCGGCAGCGCCCGTCTGCACGGCGACGGGCCGACGATCGCGTGCGCGATCCAGCGCACGGTCCGCGAGGAGGAGCGGCTCTCCGTCTCGATCGGCGTCGCGCCGAGCAAGTTCGTGGCGAAGATCGCCTCCGACCTCCGCAAGCCGGGCGGGATCGTCATCGTGGCGCCCGGCGAGGTGGCGCGCTTTCTCGAGCCGTTGCCGCTCGAGCGGCTCTTCGGCGCGGGGCCGAAGACCGCGGCGCGGCTGAAGAGCCTCGGCGCGCGGACGATCGGCGAAGTCGCGCGATTGCCGAATGCCCACCTGACCGCGGCGTTTGGCGACCACCTCGGTGGCCATCTCCACGCGCTCGCGAACGGCCTCGACGAGCGTGCGGTCGAACCGGAGCGCGACGCCAAGTCGCTCGGCCGCGAGCAGACGTTCGACGTCGACGTAGCCGATCGCGAGGAGGTGGCGCGCACGCTGCTCGGGCTGATCGAGGAGGTCGCGGCGCGATTGCGGCAGCATCAGCTTGCCGGTCGGACGATCAGCGTGAAGCTCCGCACCGCCGACTTCGAGACCGTGCACCGCGCCAAGACGCTCCCGAACGCCGTCGACACCACGGAGGCGATCCTGCCGGTGGCGCGTGCGCTGCTCTCGAAGTGCGACACGACGCGACAGGCGATCCGGCTGGTCGGCGTGGCCGTCTCGCACTTCGGTCGGGCGCAGCCGCCGCTCTTCGAGGAGCGACGCGTGAAGCAGGGGCGCGTCGTGGCGCGTGCGATCGACGAGCTCAAGCGCCGCTTCGGCCAGCAGGCGGTGACGCGCGGCTCGCTGCTCGACCGCGTGAGGCCTCGCAAGGACCGGCCGGACCGGGGCGGCTGAGAGGATCCGGGCAGCAGGCGATGGACAACCTCACGCACACGCTCTGCGGCGCGCTCCTCGCCAAGACGCGGCTCGGCCGCTGGTCGCCGCTCGCGTCGGTGGCGCTGATCGTCGGCGCGAATCTTCCCGATGCCGATGCGATCGCCGGGCTGCTCGGCGGCAAGGCGGCCTATCTCGTCCATCACCGCGGGATCACCCATTCGCTGCTCGGGATCGCGGTGCAGGCACTGCTGCTCGCAGCGGCGATCCGCTGGGTCGAACGTCGCGCGGATGCCGCCGCTGCCGCTTCTGAGTTGCCGTGGCGTGCGCATCTCCTGCCGGCGCTCGCCGCGCTGGTGACCCATCCATTGCTCGACCTGCTGAACAACTATGGCGTCCGCCCGTGGTTGCCATTCGCGGCGACGCGCTACTTCGGCGATCTCGTCTTCATCGTCGATCCGTGGCTCTGGTTGCTGCTCGGTGGCACGGCCGCGCTGGCGGGCATGCGGACGCGGGCCGGCCACTTCGTGTGGAGTTTGCTCGGACTCGCTGCCACCATCCTCCTGCTGGTCCACGAACGCGCACCCACGCGAGCAGCCTGGCTCTTCGCGATGGGAGTGGTGCTGGTCGCGATCGCACGCTGGCTTGGAGTCGGGCGACTGCAGCCGAAGCGCGTGCTCACGCTCGGTGCACTGCTGGTGTCGAGCTACCTCGGGCTCCTGCTCTGGTGCGGTCGGACGGCGATCGAACGCGCGCTCGCGCGGCCGCCGGGCGACGACTCCGTCGCCGGTCCCGCGGCCGATG
>CAYRQC010000731.1:0-2631 GCA_964426265.1 uncultured Phycisphaerales bacterium
GAGAACCGCCGCGCGCTGTGTAAGGAGCGCACCGGTACGCCGTTCGAGGCGGTGCGCGACGCCGGCGATCGCATCGAGGTGCAGCTTGACGGAGCGTGGCACGAGCTCGTTGCGCTCGCGGAGATCGATGGCGTAGCGCTCCGGAAAACGATCGTCGAGCGCTCCGGGCCGGAGGCAGTCGAGGAGTTCGGCCGCGCGTTCTGCGACGCCTTCGAGGAGGCGTTCGATCGCCCGACGCCGCGGCCGCTCGAGCTGAAGCTGCGCCGGCTCGACGACGGCCGCGAGACGACGATCGCCGACGCGCCGCTGCGTGACCCACCGCCATGAGCGACGAACTCGAACCACTGCGCGAGCGGCTGCGCCGTTTCTGCCTCGGCTACCTCGACGACGCGGAGGCCGCCGACGATGCCGTGCAGGAGACGTTCCGGCGCTTTCTCGCGCAGCAGTCTTCGCGCGCGGCGCCGCGCGAGCCACTCGGCTGGCTGCTCGCAACGGCGCGCAACCACTGTTTGAACGAGCTGCGTTCGCGCCGCCGTCGCCGCGACCGCGAGCCGCTCGCCACCAGCATCGACCCGCCGGCCGCCTGGACCGGCCCGCTCACGCGCCTTCTCCACGCCGAGCGCGCCGACGACCTCGCGCGTCGCGTGGCCGCTCTCTCCGACGACGAGCGCGAGCTCCTGCGCCTGCGCTACTGGGACGACCTTTCGCGCACCGAGATCGCGGCGCTGCTCGGCATTTCCGAGGCGCTGGTGAAGTCGCGACTGTTCGAGGCGGTCGAGAAGCTGCGTCAGCCGGGTGGGTGAACAACAGCATGACCACGAAGAACTTGTCCCGCGATCCGTTCGGTCTTGCGCGGATTCGCGAGGTTGTCGTCCTGGCGATCGCTTCGGACAAGGTGTTGATGGAGCGATTGGTACTGAAGGGCGGCACGGCGCTCGACCTCGTCCATCTTCCGGGGCTGCGCTCGTCGCTCGACGTCGACTACTCGATGGAGGACGACTTCGAGTCGAGCGTGCAACGGGATGAAGTGCGCGATCGCCTGGTTGCTGCGCTCGAACGGCGATTCCTCGACGACGGGCGCGATCTTTTCGACGCGCACTTCGAGGCGCGCCCGCCGGTTCCGGCCACCAATCCGCGCTGGGGCGGTTACGAGCTCACGTTCAAGCTGAGCCCGAGCGCCGACCGGCAGCGCCTCGCGGCGAACCTGGAGGCCCGGCGGCGTGAGGCGGTCGTCGTCGGTCCCGCGCAACGACGCATCTTCAGCGTGCAGATCAGCAAGCACGAACACTGTGCTGGCAAGCAGGCCGTCGAGCGGGGCGGCGTCTCTTTCTTCGTCTACTCGCCGCCGATGATGGTCGCGGAGAAACTGCGCGCGCTTTGCCAGCAGCTTCCGGACTACGCCCCGATCGGAGAAGGTCGGCGGCGGCCACGCGCGCGCGACGTCTTCGATCTCCATGAACTGCTGCGGCGCTTTCCGTTCGACGGGCGCGATCGGGCGAACCGACGCCTGGTCGAGCGTGTCTTCTCGGCGAAGGCGGTGCCGTTTCCCTTCATCGGCCGCATCGAGGAGCTACGCGACTTCATGCGTGCGGGGTGGGACGACGTGATCCTTGCGACCGCGGGCGCTCTGCGAAGGGATGACTTCGATCGCCACTTCGACACCGTGCGCGACCTAGCCGCCGGGCTCCATCCAGCTCGGGACGCGTAGGCGCCAGCGTTCGACGAAGGTCGTCTCGCCCATGCCGTGGGCCAGGTGGAAATCGAGAGACATCGGAAGGCGGCGCAGCGGCTCCGTGCGCGCTGGAGCAACCCCGGCGCGCTCGAGGTAGTAGCCGATCGCTTGATGGTAGGGGTACGCGTACGCGAGTTGCGCAAGCGTGTTGGCGATCTGGTCGACGTCGACGCGCTCCTTCGCCCCCTCGTAGGCGGCGAGCACCTGCTCGACACCGCCGGCGTAGGCCGGCCGCACCGCGATGTCCACCAGCGTTCGCTCCAAGCCCGTGACCGCCAGTGGCTCGGCACGCGATCCGGGAATTGTCATGACTCCGAGGTGGCGCGTGCACTTGCCCGACAGCAAGACGTACTCCACGCCTCCGTGCAGGAAGATGTAGCTCGACGTGCGCTGCTGACGCGAGAAGGCGCGATCAATCGTGTGCTGGGTTGGAGCCGAGGCGGGTGCGCGCTTGGGCGATTGCTCGACGTTGACGTAGATCGTCTTCGGGACACGATCGGTCAGCGCGTGCAGGAAGACCGCGGTCCCGTGCGTGAGGTAAGCGGAGGGGCGGAGCGAGAGGGCGATCTCGTACGGCGAGGCGTCGGCACGCGCGAAGCGAGTGATCGCGGGGTAGCCGCCGTTCGAGCGGAGCGTGAGCTTCTGAAGCTCCTCGTCACGCTCGAGGAAGGCGAGGAGTTCCCGCGGCGAGATCGACGGCGGGATGCCCCAAGCCGGACGCTCGTGTCGGAGCACGCGTTCGATCTGGCGCGGAGCCCAGACGTGGCGGTCACTTCGCTCGAAGTACGCCGCCGCGGCACGGAGCGCGCGAGGGCTGATCGGCTTGGGTTTGAGTTGAGCCATCGACGACGTTTCCGAAGACTGCATTGATAAGGTATATATACCTTATCAATGCAGTC
>CAYRQC010000732.1:0-7724 GCA_964426265.1 uncultured Phycisphaerales bacterium
ACGGCGGTTGGTTCGTGGCGCGCGTCGTGCCGTGCCTCGCCACGCCGCCCGACATCACTCGCGATCTCGTCTTCGTGATCGACCGCTCCGGCTCGATGGAGGGTCGGAAGATGGAGCAGGCGCGCGCGGCGCTCCTCGCCGGACTGGCCACGCTGCGGCCGTGTGATCGCTTCGACATCGTCTCGTTCGCGAGCGACGTGACGGCGCTTGGCGAGCAACGCCTGCTCGACGCGACCCCGGCGAACCTCGAGATTGCGCGGCGTGCCGCGCGCGATCTCTCCGCGAGCGGCGGCACGAACCTCCACGACGCACTCCTGGCGGCACTCCGCCGCAGCGATCCGAGCCCGGCTCGCTTCGCCGCGATCGTCCTCCTCACCGACGGCGACCCCACCGTGGGCGAGACGAATGCCGACCGGATCCTCGCAACGTGGCGTGGCCAGTGCGGCGAAACGCGGCTCTTCGCGTTCGGGGTCGGCAGCGACGTGAAGGACTTCCTGTTGACCAAGCTCGCGGTCGAGGGTCGCGGTGATGCGCGCTACGTGCGCGAGGATGCGAGCCTCAAGGTGCCACTCGCGGCGCTCTTCGAGCGCGTGAGGACCCCGCTCCTGCTCGACCCGGTGATCGACGTGGAAGGCGACGGCGTGCAGGTGACCGATCGCGAGCCGCGGCGGCTCCCCGACCTGTTCCAAGGCAGTGCTCTCGTGGTATCGGGACGGTTCACAGGTGCCGGCAAGGCGGTGGTGCATCTGCGCGGCCGTTCGGGCACGAGCGCCGTCGATCTGACCGTGCCGGTCGAGTTCCCGCAGGCGACTCCCGAGCGGAAACACGTGGCGCAGATCTGGGCCAAGGCGCGCGTCGAACGGCTGCTCGACGACCTGCGCGTGCTCGGACCGAATGCGGAGATGCGGAGCGAAGTGCTGGCGCTCGGTCTCGCGCACCAGCTCGTCACGCCCTACACGTCGTTCCTCGTCGTCGAGGATGGCTTCAAGCTCGCCGACGCTGTGGAAGAGCCGCCGCCGCCGGAGGAGCCGGAGAAAGAGGCCGACGGGCAATGCAACGTGATCGGCGTCGGCGGTGGCGCCGGCGGCGTCGGCGGCGGCAAGTACGGCCGTCGCGGCAGCGCGAAGGGTGGTGGTCGGGCGGCGCAGAAGGCCGTCGAGATCGGTCTCGAATGGCTGAAGAGCCACCAGGACCCGAGCGGCTCCTGGGACTGCGACGGCTTCCAAACCCAGTGCAAGGAGAACCAATGCAACGGCCAAGGCGAGGCGCTGAACGACGTTGGTTGCACCGGGCTGGCGTTACTCGCCTTCCTCGGTACCGGGAACACGATGACGACGGGTCGCTACAAGAAGGTGGTCATGGCGGGACTCCATTACCTGGAGTCGGTGCAGAGCGCCGATGACGGCTGCATCGGCTCGAAGTCGGGCCGCGAC
This sequence comes from uncultured Phycisphaerales bacterium, assembly GCA_964426265.1. Taxonomy (GTDB): domain Bacteria; phylum Planctomycetota; class B15-G4; order B15-G4; family SIAN01; genus SIAN01. The sequence goes on from CAYRQC010000732.1 coordinate 1,434, forward strand.
TTCATGTACGGCCACGCGCTCGCCACGCTCGCGCTCACCGAAGGCTTCTACCTCTCGCGACAGCCGATCCTGAAGCAGCCGGCACAGGGCGCGCTCGACTTCATCAGCCTCGCGCGCAACTCCCACGACGCGTGGGGCAACGCCTGGCCCCCCGACGGCGACAGCGACCTCCTGCTGACTGGATGGATGCTGTGTGCACTATTCGCAGGCCAGGATGCCGGCCTGGAAGTCGACGAGTCCGCGATCAACGACGGCATGGCGTTCATCGAGAAGAGGACCGACCCGGTGACCTTCCGCACCGACGACCACGCGACGGCCGGCCTCTCGGAACGCGATCTCCGTGACGCGAGCCACTGGCCGACCGACCAGACGGAGACCACCACCGCGGTCGCCTGTCTGTTGCGTCTCTTCCATCACGCGGATCCAGCGAGCAATGCCACACTGAATGGGGCGCTCCAGTTGATCCAGGCCAAGCCGCCGAAGTGGGACGAAACCGCGGGCTCGATCGACTACCGCTACTGGTACTTCGGCGCGTACGCGATGCACCAAGTCGGCGGAGAGCGCTGGGACGACTGGTCCGCCGCGATGGAGGGAGCGGTCGTCCGTCACCAGCGCACGAGCGGCGACGAGATCGGCTCATGGGACCCGCAGTTCGATCCATGGGGTGGTCGCGGCGGCCGCGTCTACGCGACCGCGATCAACACCCTCTGTCTCGAGGTCTACTACCGATACAAGTAGCTCCTCGGCATGCGGTGAGGTGACTCGCGATGGTGTTTGGAAGCGCCCTCCGAGCTGCATCACGCCCGGCAAACTACTGCCGCTGATCGGCGGACCGAACGGTGACGACGAGGTCGCCGACGCGTTGCACTCCAACCGGGAGGTCGGACGTCTCGAGCGTGACGGCGGCAGCTCCGTGGATCCGTTCGAGCCGCGATCGCGGCGTGAAGCCGCCAAGCTCAATCTCCACGCCGGCGCCACGCGCCACGATGGCCGCGTCCGACGCCGGGTCGAGACCACCCGAAATCTCTACGTCGGCCGGGCCGGCAAGGTCGAGCGTGCCGCGCAGCGCCCCCTGCACCATCGCGGTGAGACTCGCCCTCGCGATCAGGTCGCCGTCGAAGGCACCCGCGCAGCGCAGCAGCGTCGGACCGTCGAGGATGAGCGTCGAAGTCGCGGCCGTTCCGTCCTCGAAGACGATGGTGGCAGCACCGGCGACGTGCAGTAGCTGCCGCAGCGGCGCGTGTACGACAATCGACTCATCGGGCCGCGCGCGGACGAAGGGGGCGATCGACGGATCGAGCGGACCATCGGGGCTGGTGCCGTAGCTCCAGACGACCGCATCCACCACCTCGGGCCAGATCGCGAGCGCCGGCTGAAAGCCAGAGACGCGCGCCCAGGTTGGTCGACGCAACCAATGGTCGGCTGGCAATGAACGCAGTGTCACCCACCCGGCGGCGGCACCTGTCGCGTCGAGCGCCGCTTCGAGACTGGACGCCGGCGACCGCTCGAGCGTCGAGAGCACGCCACCGGCGCGTCCCGTGATTCCATGGGATGCAGTGCAACCGACCACGAACAGCTCATCGCCCCAGCGCTGGCGACCGAGCTCCGCGAGTGACACCATGCCACGGAAGCGCCGCCCATCCGAGTCGTCGCCGGTCAGCTCGGCGGCGAACGCCAGCGACTCCGGTTGTCGCAAGCCGTGGAAGCCCCCGGTCCAGACGATCACCTTGTGCCCCGGCATCACCGACTCGCGGATCCAGGCGAGCGTCTCGACCATCGAGCGATCGCGGGCGTTGGTGAACGTGCCATCGCCGGGAGGTGAATCGGGCGAGTTGATCGCGGCCAGCCACTCTTCGAGAGCCAACAAGCTGCGCACCAACTGGAGCCCGTACTCGGCCTCCAACCGGCCGAGCCGCGCTTCGATCGCCGCCCGTTCGCGCGTGAGGTCGGTGGCGACCTGATCGATGGCTTGCCTCCAGTGCGCACGCTCCTCGCGCGTCGGCTGGAAGCTGTCTTGATCGGCGCGGACGAGCAGCTCGTCGATCGCCACGATCGCCGACTCCGTCGCCGCGGTGACCGGCCCGCCGGCGGCGACCATCCGACGCAGCTCGGCAGCGACGTCATCGCCGGACGGACGCGAGCTCGGCTTGCCGAAGGTCGCCATCGGACCCGCCTTGCAGTCGATCCCGAAGAGCTCCACCGGATCGCCGCCATCGCGCTCGGCCAGCAGGTATTCGAAGAGCAGCCGCAGGCCGTCGGCCTTGGACCAGAGTGCCGGAATCCCCGGAAGCGCCACCCACTCGTCGACGCTCTTCACAGCGGCGAACCGACGTCGCAGCCACCAGACGTCCGAGAGCGAAGCCTCCCACGCCAGCACATCGAAGCCCATCTGTTCATGCAACAGCTGCACGAGGCGGGTCTTCATCGCATAGGAAGCGCCGTCGCTGTGTACTTCGCCGAGGAGCACGACCTTCGCGTCACCGATCGCGTCGCGCACGGTCGCGAGATCGGCGAGCTCTCCGTCGGTTGGATCGATCCGCTGCCACGGGAGGAAGGCGCCGGTGAGATCGCTCGCGTGGAGCGGCGCCGCCGCCGATGGGTTGCGGACACCGGCAGCCACGCGGTGACAGCCGTCCAGGCAGAGGAGCACCAGGAGCGTTGCGACCGCATGCACGCCAGCAGGAGCGGCGGCAAGCACGTCACCAAGCTTGACCGTGGCGCGTGACCTCAAGACGAAGCTCCGCTCCACACGTCGCCATCCGTCGTGGCAATGGTGTGGGCGAGCAACACCATTCCCCACGCCAGCAGCGCGAGCCACAGCGGTGACGCCACCACCGTCGCCGCAGTTGCCGCCACGGCCGAGCCCGGCACCCACGCCAAGAGGCCGCCCTCCGGTTGCACCGCCGCCGCGGTTGCCACGCTGACCGCCGCGACCAGTATCACCGTGGCTGCCGCGCGACGCGTCGGCCGGATGAGGAGCAACACGCCAAGTGCACACTCCACGGCGGCGAGCCAACTGGCGCCCGCGTTTCGCGGCAGCTCGCCAAGAAGAGCACGCGTGATCGCGCTACCCACCAGCCATGCACCACCGAATGCCACCAGTCCATGGCATGCCAGCCACTGCCGCAACGTGGGATCCACGCGAAGCACTCCGTTCATGGCCGTTCTCCACTCGAGGCGTGCCGCACCCGGCGGAAGAACGTCTCCGGATCGACGCCGAGGAAGATCGAGTGGTCGTTCGAGTGGCACGACGCACACAACGACGGCTCGGGCGTCCGCCGGATCAGCGCCGGGTCGCCGCCACTCGCGACGTGCGCCCGCCCCGGCCCGTGACAGACCTCACAGCCGACGCCCTGGAGCTCCCGGTCGGGGTGCTCGAAGTCGTAGCCGCTCTCCTGCCCGAATCCGACGACGTGACAAGCGACGCAGTTGCGCACCCGCTGGCGCTGCACGCGCTCGAGCGTCCGGAACGCGGTCGCGTGCGGCGTGAGCTGCCAGTCGGCGTGCTCCGCCACGTGGCACGAGCTGCAGGCGCTGTTGCCGACGTAGCCGCCGCCGCGCGCGTGCAGCGGCTCGTCGAAGTGCAGCTCGACCGGCGCTTGATCGCGCTCGAGGAGCTCCTGCACGACGTGACGGAAGCGCAGCGCCGCGACCTCGTCGCCGGCCGCATCCGCAAGCGCGATCGTCTCGCTCCGTGCCGCGCGCGAGGCGACGTTCCAGTGCGTGCGCTTCACGTGATAGGCACCACCGGGAGCAAAGCAGATCGGCACTCCACTCACCGCCCCGTCGTCCTGGTTGCGGACGATCTCCTCCCCCACGATGCGCGGCGTCAGGTAATCGGACGACAGCGCGATCCAGGGGCGATCGAGGAGCACCGCAAGCTGGCGCACGACCGTGGGCGAGACGTTGCCCGTCACGACCAGGCGCGCCTCGGCCGCGAGATCGGCGCCGGCGCGCACCACCGCCGGCACCGGATCGGCGATCGCATAGCCATCGGCGATGAGCTCGACGAGCTGCCGCGTCGCTTGTCGCGGCGTCAGCTCCACGACACCGACCAAGCGCACGCGTCCACCCGCGCATTCGAGATCGATCCACGGCGCGAAGCTCGGGAGCCCGGCGCGCCGCGGTGTGACATTGCAGGCGGTCACCGGCAGCCGTGCGAAGCGCGTCGCCGCGAGGTCTCCGCTCGCGAGCCCGGCGAGCTCGAACGCCCCCGGCACGAAGGCCGCGACCTCGAGATCGACCGCGGTGGCGAGGATCAGGTCGTTCGCCTCGCGGTTGAACCCCGCGCGGTTCGGGATCGAGACCGAGTTGCCGAGCAGCAAGCGCACCGTCGCCGGCGCGACCGGCCCGCCCCACGCACGCACCAGATCGATGAACCCGCCACCTTGGGTGCCCTTGCACCCGCAGCTCTCGAGGTAGCCAACGTGTTGATTCGCCAGCTCGAAGACCAGGTCGTCCAGCGTCGACACGGCGTGGTCCGCCGGTGCCGTGGCCTCGACCTCCCCCGACCGCGTGATCGGACTCGCGACGATGGATGGGACCGGCGGCTCGACGATCGACTGCGCGCGCACCGCCGCGAGCGCGGCGCCGCGACTCGCCTCCGCGTCGTAGAGCCGCGCAAGCGCATCGCCATCGGTCACCGCGCCGAGCCAGTCGCCGAGCCGGCGCACCGCACTCCGCGGCAACGGCCGATCGGTCCGGTCGTCGCCGAGCTCACACTCGCGGCGCAGCAGCACGCGGGCACGCGGGCCGAGCAGCTGCATCACTCGGCGCTGCTCCGTCTCCGTGTCGATCGGCTCCGCGCGCGCGATCGCGCCGAAGTCGGCCGTCCGCGCCAGCCGATGTGCCATGACCTGCGTCGCACGGACGCCGGTGAACTCCCCCGCCTCACCGCTAAGGGCTTCGCTGACCAGATCGCCGAACGCAGCGGCCGCGACCCACGCGCGCGGATCGCTGGCGGCCACACCGATCGCTTCGAAGTGGCTCATCGCGAGCACGCCGGCGAGCTGTGCCAGGGCGACGCCGCCGCGCTCACCGAAGGGCCCGACGAGCACGTTCGAGAGCAGCCGATTCCGCAGCGGGTGGTCGGCGGAGTCGTCGTGCCAATCGGCGACTACCACCAGCGACGGTGGAGTGAACGACGGCAGCGCCGACGACGAAGCCCCGGGTCGCGAGTCGTCGCAGAGCTCCACCCGCAGCTCTTCGAGCCAGTGCACGACTCGGTGCGCTGCAGCGACCTGCTCGGCGCGCGGTGCGATCACCAGCACCGCGCTCGACCACGCCGGAAGCGCCGCGGCAACGGTGCCGCTCACCAGCCGTTCACCCGCCCGCCCCGAGCTTTCGAGGGTGATGCTCCCGGATGGAGTCACCATCCGCGAGCGCGTGACGCAACGGGAGCCCACGCGTTGCGGAAGCGCGAGCGCATCCAACAAGACGGCGTCGCCGAGAACCGCGGCTCCCAAGTGCCCGAGTGTCGAGCGCCCGACGGGTGTCGTGAACCGCCCGGAACCGATGGCGAAGCGCGACGGCCCGGTGCGCTCGCATGCAGAGGGCAGCACTGCCAGCAGCTCTTCGGGTGCTTCCCAGTCCGAGGCACCGCGCCGTCCCGACGACAAGGTGAGGTGCAGCAGATCGCTGCGTCTCGCATCGGGCTCGATCAGCGCAAACGCGGGAGCGGTGAGCTGCTCGCGCCAGATCGCAACCGGGACGGCGATCCAACCGACCAGAGCCACGGACGTGAGGCAACGCGCAACGCGCACCGATCGACTCCTTCGTGACTTGCCGCCCGGTGCAGCTCCCCTCCCGGCCCACCGCTCGCGAACCGGGAAGGGCGCTGCGAGATCACTCTCCGCTGGCGTCACTCAGTTGCCGTCGAGGCACTCGACCTTGCGGATCTTCGCCGCCACATTGGTGGGGCGACCGTTGGCGTCCCAGCACTTCTGCGTGCACTTGTCCTCTTCGGCCGGGATGCAGACGCCCGTACCCATGTCGCAGAAGTAGCCGCTCTGGGCTCCCCGATTGCAGATGCTCGCCGTGACTACCGGTCCACCCGGCGGATTCGGATAGCGGTGGGCGCCCGAGCTGTTGCCGGCGGTCGCGAGCTGCGCCGCCACCACCAGTGCGAGCGAGAGGCTCGCGGCCACCTTGATCGACTTGCTGAACCGCATGTTGCTGCTCCATTCGAGATCGTTGTCGGCGCGTGGATACACGGCGACGCCGGCGCCGGCGTCTCGATCCACTCACGTCGCTCCGGTTGGTGTCGGCTCATCGCCCCGCCGTCGCAGGATT
>CAYRQC010000733.1:0-6692 GCA_964426265.1 uncultured Phycisphaerales bacterium
AGCAGAGTGCTGGCGAAGAGCGACTCGAAGCCACGGCCCACCTGCTCGAGCTTGGCGAGCTCCCCAGGTGAGATCGCATCGCTCACGCCGGTTGCACCGCTCAGCCCACTTGCACCGCTCCCCCCGCTCACGCCGGTCACCCCGTCCATCACTGGATCTCCAACCGCGCGTGCAGCGCGCCGGCCTGCGCCAGCGCCTGGAAGATCGAGACGAGGTCGCGCGGCGCGACCCCCATCCGGTTCAACGACGCCGCGAGCTCACTCACGCTGGTGCCGCCCTCCAGCACCTGCAAGCCGCGCTTCTCGATGTCGACGTTGAGATCGGTGCGGTTCACCTTCTCGGTGTCGCCCGCGCCGAACGGCGCCGGCTGCGAGACCTGCTCCGACTCGGCGATCGAGATGGTGAGGTTCCCGTGCGTGACGGCGACCGTGGAGATGCGCACGTGCGAGCCGGCGACGACGGTGCCGGTGCGCTCATTGATGACGACGATCGCCTCGTCGGCCGGTGCGACCATCCGATCGGCGAGCGACGCGAAGAACTCGACCGCAGCCACCGGTCCGGACGCGTGCAGCATCACCCGGATCGTGGTGGGATCGATCGCGCTCGCGTCGAGGTTGAACGCCTTGCGGAGCTCGGCCGCGACGCGGGTCGCGGTCACCCAGCTCGTGGTGCGCAGGTTCAGGTGGACCGAGCCATCAGCCGCGAGGAGGCGCATCGGCACCTCCTGCTCGACGATTCCCCCGCCGATCAGTGACCCCACCGTCGGATGGTTCTGGGTCGAGCTGGCCGCCTTGCCACTCACGGTGAAGCCGCCGACCGTCACCGCCCCCTGCGCAACGACGTAAACCTGCTGGTCGGCGCCTTCGAGGGCGGTCTGGAGCAGCGTGCCGCCGAACAGCGAGGTGGCGCCATTCATCGATTGCGCGGTGACGTCGACCTGCGTTCCGAGCTTCGCGAACGGTGGCAGCTTGCAGGTGACGCTCACCAGCGCGACGTTGCCGGTGTCGACGTCCTGCAACGAGACTTTCATCTGCTTGCTGAGCATGAAGTTGACGAGCGCCTGACGGGACACGTTCCCCTTGTCTCCCGTGCCATTGAGGCCGGTGACCAGGCCCACGCCCTGCAGTTGGTTGGCCCGCGCGCCTTCGACTTCGACCAGGTCGAGGATGCGCACCTGGACCTCCTTGTGACGAATCTCCTCGGGTGGCTGCGCCGGCGCGGTCGCCACCGTCCGCTCGGTGACGCGCGACGTGGACGGCGCGAGCTCCACCGCCGGTGGCGCGACGACCGCCGTCCCCGGCGTCACCGGCACCACCACGCGATCGGTCGGTGGCGGCGGCGGCGCCTGCACGGCGATCAACGCGGCGATCACTCCATCGATCAGCAGATTCGAGAACATCGTCATGGCCCCTCCCGGATTTCGCGGCTCAGAACGGCCAGATCCAATCGAGCAACACCTCGAACCAGTTCTTCTCGACCGCGTTGCTGCGGCTGCCATCCGCCTCGTAGAGGACGTCGGCGTTGGCGATGCGCTCCGACGAGATCGAGTTGTCGGCGGCGATGTCGATCGGCCGCACCATCCCGCGCACCCGCATCTCCTTGACGTCACCGTCGAGGTGGATCGTGCGGCGCCCTTCGATCAGCAGCACACCGTTCGGCTTGACGTCGAGCACGACGGCCGACAGCCGCGTCTCGAACTTGCCCTTCTGCGAGTACTTCGACTCGCCCTGGAGCGAGCGCTCGCTCGAGTACTTGAGCGCGGGCAGCGTGCTGAAGGCGTTCGGCTTCAGGTCGAAGACCTGGAGCGCGGTGTCGAGCCCCGTCTGCCTGTTCTGCTGGCTCTTGCCGTCGTCCTGGATCGTCTGCTGCTCGCTCACCACCACCGTGAGGAGGTCGCCGATCGCGTGCGCGGTCTGGTCGGCGATGAGGTTGCGATGGTTCGTGCCCGCGCGCGCCCAGAGCGAGCTGTTCGTCTGCCCGTTCGCGCGGTCGCCGACCCCAGCCACCGCCGCGACGCCGACCACCGCCATCCTCCAAATCGCTCGCATGAGCTGCCCCTCCACCGTGTGCTTCGATTGGAACGAAATGCCCCGTCGCAACAGTTGCCTTGAAACCCCTTCCAGCAGGTCAGCGGACCAGCGCGACCGCCAAGCCCGAGCTGCCGCGGGCGATCAGCTCCGCCTGGATCACCTTCTGGGTGGCCGCATTCAGGACCGGGATGACTTCGCCGCGCCGCCCCTGCCGCTGCGCGAGGCCCGACGCGATGATCTCGAGCCCACCCGACCGCAAGACGAGCTGCACGGTGTCACCGCGTTCGACCAGCACCGGCGCTTCGAGCAGCTCGCGCGTCACCACCGTCCCGGCGGTGAGGTCACGCGCTGCGACCAATCCTTCGACGTCGGCGGCGGCGACGATCGGCGTCCCGGTGAGAGCGGTCCACTCGCCGTCGTTCGACAGCAACTGTGCCGGCGTGATGCTCTCGCCCTTGCGCACGTCGGTGAGCAGGCGCATCTGCTTGCCGAAGCGGCGCACCTTGAAGGTGGCAAGGCGCTCACCAACCACGGTCTCACCTTGGACCACCGTGATCTTCACCTGCACCTGGCCGGCACCCCGCGCCTTGCCGACGAAGGCGAACTGGAACTCCGACGGACCGCCACCCGAGAGCAACGGGACGGGCGCCGGCTTCTGCAGCCGTTCGAGCAGGATGCGGTCCCCGAGCTCCGCCGACTGCTGCAAGATCCAGCGCTGCGCCTGCGCGAAGAGCTCCTCGCTGGCGAGCTCCGACCAGCTCGCGACGACCTCGGTCTGCGAGGCGCCGACGACGCGATCGGCATCGAGGAAGAGGCCGGCGAGCCGGGCCGCGAGGCAGATGCCCACCGACGAAATGAGGCGCGGCTTGCCGGCGCTCGGCGCGGGAAAGAGCTCGAGGTTGCCAAAGCGCAGGACGTCGGCGGCCGGGCCGTGCAACGTCGCGACATCGGAGAGCAGCACCCGTGCGTGCGTCACCTCGACCCGCGGCAGCAGCGCGACGAGTAGCTGGTCGGGCACCTGGCCGGGGCCGCCGTTCTTGACGATGCCCGGCTTGGCAGTGTCGTCCTTGGCGTCGTCGAGCAGCGCGCCCTTCGTGAACACGAGACAGAGCATGAGCAGCAGGTGATTCATGGTCGGTGACCCTCAGCGCACCAGGTTTGCGGCGTCGGCGAGCATCTCGTCGCCGACCTTGATGGCGCGCGAGTTCATCTCGTAGGCGCGCTGCGCGGTGATGAGGCTCACCAGCTCGCTGACGACGTCGACATTCGAGCGCTCGAGCGCGCCCGAGGAGAGCAGACCCGTGCCCTCCGTACCCGGCGCCGCGCGGGTCGGCGCGCCCGACGAGGGAGTCTCGAGGAGGATGTTGCCGCCGGCCGCGCGCATACCGGCGGGGTTCGCGAACCGGGCGATCTCGAGCGTCGTGAGCGGCGTGTTGGTCTTCGCGACCGCATCGAAGACGGAGACGGTGCCGTCCGCGGTGATCGAGACGAGGTCCTCGGAGGTGGTGGCCGGGACGGTGATCGCGGGCGAGAGCTTGAACCCCTGCGCGGTGACCAGTTGGTGGTTGCCGTCGATCCGGAAGTTCCCGTCGCGCGTGTAGCCCTTGTCCCCGTTCGGCAGCTCCACCTCGAAGAAGCCGTCGCCGCTGATCGCGACGTCGAGGGCGCGATTGGTCGGCTCCAAGTTGCCGAGCGTGAAGACCTTGGTCGTCGAGACTAGCTCCGCGCCCGAGCCGATCTGGATTCCCGTCGGCGAGGCGAAGCCGGTTTGCGTCTGGGCGCCCGGCTCCTTCGACACCACATAGAGCAGGTCCTGGAAGTTCGCCTGCGTGCGCTTGAACCCGTTCGTGTTGACGTTCGCGAGGTTGTTCGCGATCACGTCGACGTTGACCTGCTGCACCTTCATCCCGCTGGCGGCGGTGTAGAGACCCTTCATCATCGCAGTGGCTCCTTCACGATTCCTGGGCTCGCGACCCGCATTCAATTCCAGTGATCAGCAGTCAGTGGTGACTGCTCAACGAGAGAGCTCGTTCAGGCGCTGACGCAGCTCGCTTTCGGTGGAGAGCGCGCGCTGCGCCGCTTCGTACTGACGCTGCACGACGATCATCTCGACCAGCTCCTGGATGGGGTTGCTGTTCGAGCGCTCGCGCATCCCCTGGAGCACGTGGGTCTCCTTCGGGATGACCAGCTCGGCATCGTCGGGCACCTTGAAGCGACCGTGGCCTTCCGCTTCGAGCAGCTCGGGCGTGACGAAGGTGACGACGCGCAGCTTGCCGACCGGTTGGCCGTCGCTGATCACCGTGCCGTCGGCATCGACCGCGAGCGTCGAGGTCGGCGTGGGAAGCCGGATCGGGCCGCTCTCACCGAGCAGGAGGGCGCCATGACCGTCGGTGAGGGTGCCGGCGAGGTCTTTGGACGCGTTGGCCGCACGGATGTAGCGCGGCTGGTCGTCGACCTGGATCGCGAAGAAGCCCTGGGCGTCGAGCGCAAGGTCGTTCGGATCGCCGCTCGCCACCAGATCGCCTTGCGAGTAGTCGCGCGTGACCGTCGTCTGCTGCTCTTGCGCACGATCGACTTCAGCCGCGAACGATCCTGCCGAAGAAGAGGGGGACGCGAGGTGGGACGTCGCGACGCAGCGCTTGTGGCCGGGCGTCTCGAGGTTCGCGAGGTTGTCGGCAACGGCCTCGAACCGGCGCTCGAGGCCGCGCATGGCGGCGGCGAGCGTTTGGGTGGCACTGCGCGGATCGAGGGCGGTGACGGTGCTCATGGCAGCTTCGCCATGGCAGCCGGCGTGCCACGGCGGCCGCCCGCATCCGATTCGTTCAAGTCATTGTCAGAAAATGACTTGTGACGAGTGGTCAGGAGCCGGCGACGAGCGCGCTCGGAAGCACGTTCCGGGTGGCCGCGACTTCCGCGGAAGCGCTTTCGCAGCGGGCGAGCAGCGCGTGCGCCAACGGATCGGCGGGACAGCGCGCGAGGTAGCGCCGCGCGAGCCGCGCCGCGTCGGCCGGGCGACCGAGCTCGGCCGACGCGAACGTCGCGAGCCACAACGCGTCGAGGTCACTGGGCGACTGCACGAGCGCCGCGTGGGCCGACCGCAACGTGTCGCCAAACCGCCTCTGCTCGGCGTGCTGGCGCGCGACCATCCCGGCGTCGTCGCGATGGCGCGCGGCGAAGCGCTGCCAGTTCTCGCTCTGCTGCGCCTGCACGTCGATGCCGAGCGCGCGGAAGGTCCGGTTGCCGAAGTGATGGACATAGGCGTCGCGCGCGATCACCAGCCGCCGCCCGTTGCGCCGCATCCGCCGGCAGAGCTCGTCATCCTCAAAGGTGCCGCGCCCGTAGGCATCGGCGAGCCCGCCAAGGGCGAGCAGTTCGCTGCGGCGCGCCACGAAGCAGAAGCCCGAGAGGAACGCGACGTCCTCGCTGCGATCGCGCGCGCTCGCACCAGCGCGCCGCGAGGACCCGCATCTCGTCGAGGTTGGTGAGCGCCCGGCCGGTCGCGATCAGATCGACCTGTTGGCGGCCCTTCGCGTAGCTCGTGCACGGGCCGACCATGCCGATCGACGGCTCGTCCGTGAGCCGGCGCACCAGCGGCGCGAGCCACCCATCGGCGAGCAGTGTGTCGTTGTTGAGCACGCAGACGAGCTCGCCGCGCGCCGCCGTGATCCCCTGGTTGACCGCGACCGCGAACCCGCGGTTCTCCGCGTTGCGGATCACGGTGACCGCCGGAAACTCGGCGAGCACGGCGGCGGTCGCGTCGGACGAGCCGTTGTCGACGACGATGGTCTCGAGGATGCCCTCGCCGCGAAGCTGCAGCTCGGTGAGGCAGGCGCGCGTGTAGTCGGCGGCGCTGCAGACCGGGATGACGACACTGACGCTGTTCACAGTGTTCAAGGCGCTCGCAGCGTTGACGAGCTTCATCGAGTCGATGGTGCCGTGAGAGTTCTCGACGTCGCCCGCCGGCCGTGCCACGAACAGCCACTGCTGCTCGCGCGATTCCTCCTGCAACGACGCGACGTCGAGGCCGACCGCACAGAGCGCCTGCTGGACCGCCGCCGGCATCCCCTCCTCGGACCAACGCGCCCCGACGCACCGCTCGATCGTGAACCCGCCGGCGGCGAAGAGCCGCCGCGCGCTCCGCTGCGTGAAGAAGCGCAGATGGGTGCGATCGAGGATGCCGGCCGGCTCGTAACGGAAGTCGCCTTCGAGGAGCTGCCGGACCACCGACCAGTGGCGGACATTGGGCAAGCTCGCAATGACGACTCCGCCCGCCCGGAGCAACCGCCGCGCCTCCGCCACCGCCTGCTCCGGCTCGCGAAGGTGCTCGAGCAGGTCGGCGAAGAGGACCACGTCGAAGCTCTGCGACGGCAGCTCGGCGAGACAAGTGATGGCGTCGCCGATGCGCACGTCGTCGAGCACCTCGCGTGCGCGCGCCGCGGCCGTTGCGTCGAGCTCGATGCCGACGACTTCGACGCCGACCTCTTTGGCATCGCGTTCGAGCTTGAGCGTCGCCCCGAGCGCGCCGGCGCCGCAGCCGACGTCGACCACGCGCCGCGCGCCCGCCGGGATCAGCGCACGCACCACCGGTCGCTCATGCTGGAAGTAGCCGAGTGCCTGCTCGCGCCGCCAACGGGCGAGCGGCTCGCGGCCCCCAAGCGCGGC
>CAYRQC010000734.1:0-5117 GCA_964426265.1 uncultured Phycisphaerales bacterium
CTGTGAGGAGGGCATCCGGCGCCGCTATCCGGTCATCGACGAGAAGGTGAGGGCGCGCCTCGAACGCGAGATCGGCGTGATCACGCAGATGGGGTTCGTCTCGTACTTCCTGATCGTCGCCGACTTCATCCGCTACGCCCGCGAGTGTGGCGTGCCGGTCGGGCCCGGCCGCGGCTCGGCGGCGGGCAGCATCGTCGCCTACAGCCTCGGCATCACCAACGTCGACCCGCTCCGGTACGACCTGCTCTTCGAGCGCTTCCTGAACTCCTCGCGCGTGTCGATGCCCGACATCGACGTCGACTTCTGCCGCGACGGACGCGAGAAGGTCATCGACTACGTGCGCCAGCGGTACGGCGCCGACCGGGTCTCGCAGATCGTGACCTTCGGGACGATGGCGGCGAAGGCGGCGATCCGCGACGCGGGCCGCGTGCTCGGCATCGACCTGCGCGACGTCGACCGCATCGCCAAGAAGATCCCCACGACGCCGGGCACCGAGCTGGAGAAGGCGCTCGCCGACCCCGAGCTGGCGGCAATCCGCGACGAGAACGAGCAGTTCAAGGAGCTCTTCGACGTCGCACTCAAGATCGAGGGGTTGAACCGCCACGCCTCGACCCACGCGGCCGGCGTCGTCATCGGCGACCAGCCGCTCATGGAGATCGTCCCGCTCTGCACCGTGCAGGGCGAAGTGAACACCCAGTTCACCATGAACGATCTCGAGGCGCTCGGCCTGCTGAAGATGGACTTCCTCGGGCTGAAGACGCTGACCATCCTCGACCAGGCGCGCCAACTGCTCGAACGCAACCGGGGTGTGAAGCTCTCCTACGAGGAGCTGCCGCTCGACGACCCGAAGACCTTCGAGCTGCTGCAACGCGGCGACGCGAGCGCGGTGTTCCAGCTCGAGTCGGGCGGGATGCGGGAGCTGCTGATCAAGATGCGGCCCGACTGCTTCGAGGACATCATCGCGATCCTCGCGCTCTACCGGCCGGGGCCGCTCGGGTCGGGGATGGTCGACTCCTACGTCAACCGCAAGCGCGGCAGCGAGCCGGTCCGCTACGCCCATCCCGGCCTCGAGCCGATCCTGCGCGAAACCTACGGGATCATGGTCTACCAGGAGCAGGTGATGCGCATCACCAACGTCCTGGCGGGCTTCACGCTCGACGAGGCCGACACGCTGCGCAAGGCGATGAGCAAGAAGAAGCCGGAGGTGATGGCGAAGTACCGGCAGAAGTTCGTCGATGGCGGTGCCGAGCGCGGCTGTGCCCGCGAAGTCGCGACGCAGATCTGGGAGCAGATGGAGTTCTTCGCCGGCTACGGCTTCAACAAGAGCCATTCGACGGCGTACGGGCTCGTCACCTGGTGGACGGCGTGGCTCAAGGCGAACTACCCGCACGAGTTCTGGGCGGCGGTCATCACCTGCGACTCGGCGAACAGCGAGAAGGTCGCCGCCTACATCGGCGAATGCCGGCGCGCCAACATCGACGTGCTGCCGCCCGACCTGCTCGGCTCGGAGCTGGCGTGCACCACGGACGGCAAGAGCGTCCGCCTCGGGCTCGGCAACGTGAAGGGGCTCGGACCGAAGGCGATCGAGGAGCTGATCGCGGCGCGCAAGGCGTTGAAGGGTCCGCCCGATCTCGCGGCGATCCTGGAGAACGTGGGTGCGCAGACGGTGAACCGGACGGCGCTCGAGCCGCTGGTGAACGCCGGCGCGCTCGACTGGACCGGCCACTCGCGGGCGGCGATCTCGGCGGCGCTCGAGACGCTGCTGGCGCAGGCGGCCGCCGCGCAGCGCGACCGGAAGGCGGGCCAGAAGCAGCTCTTCGGAGCGTTCGGCGGCAAGGGAGGCGCCGCGCCGGCGACTGCCCGCATCCCGGCGGCGCCCGAATGGCCCGAGCGCGAGAAGCTGCGTCTCGAGAAGGAGGCGCTCGGCTTCTACATCTCGAGCAACCCGATCGCGCGCTACTCGGACCTCCTGCTGCGCCACTGCACCGCGCGCATCGACGACCTCGGCGACGTGCCCGATGGCTCGACGGTCACCGTTGGCGGCATCGTCGGCAAGCCGCGGATCACCGTCGCGAAGCGCGGGAAGATGGCGGGGCGCAAGATGGCGATCGTCGAGGTCGCCGGGCTCTCGGGCACGGTCACCACGCTGGTCTTCCCGGAGACGTACGAGCGGACGAAGGGATGCATCGAGGAGGATCGGATCGTGCTGGTGACCGGCCAACTCGATCTCGGTGGCGAGCGGCCGTCGCTCAAGGCGACCGACGTCGTGCCGCTCGACGGCGTGCTCGGTGGCGCGGCGGGCGGGCAGTTGGTGATCGACCTGCCGCCGCGGGTGGCGAACGTGCGGCCGCTCCTCGAGCGGGTCCGCGAGATCCTGGCGAAGCACCGCGGCGCGAGCCCGGTCTTCTTCCGGCTGTCGATGGCCGATCGGGCGCCCGTGGTCCATCGGACCGGCGAGAACCACTTCGTCCAGATCGGGGATCAGCTGGTTGAGGCGCTCGAGCGCGAGCTCGGCCCGGGCAGCGCGTCCTTGCGTTAAGGACGTCGCGCGCGCCGTCCGACATATTGACGGTAGCAGCCGAGCCCGAAACGTTCGCCTTCCGCGATGTCGGGCGGGACGGCATCATGCCCGCGCGGATGCACCACCCTTTGGCCGACGAGATGAGGGCTCGCCAGCGATGATCCCGCAGACCGTGCTCCTGTTCGGGCCGCCCGGATCCGGAAAGGGCACCCAGGCCACCCGACTGGCGAAGGCGCTACGAGCCCAGCACGTCTCGACCGGCGACATGTTCCGCGACCACCTCACCCGCCGCAGTGAGCTCGGGATGAAGGTCGAGCAGATCCTGACGAATGGGCAGCTCGTCCCCGACACCGTCACCAACGAGATGGTGCGCGACCGCCTCCTGAAGCCGGACATGGCACTCGGGACGATCCTCGACGGCTTTCCCCGCAACGTCGCGCAGGCTCGTTGGCTCGACCTCTTCCTGAACGGCCGTGGCTATGCGATTCGCGGAGTGATCGTCCTCGACGTACCGCGCGCTGCGCTGATCGACCGCCTGAAGGGGCGGGCCGTCAAGGAGGGACGTTCCGACGACGCCGACGAGACGGTCATCCAACGCCGGCTCGACACCTACGCGGCGCAGACCGAGGCGTGCATTGGCTATTACCAGACCGCTCGCACGCCGGTCCATGGAGTCGTCGGTGTCGGCACGATCGAAGAAGTCGAGCTGCGGATCCGTCGGGCGCTCGGCGAGTAGATCAGCTCGCGCGGCAGCTCCTCGCGGTGATCAACTCTTGGCGGGCTGGCCAGGCGAATCAGCGCCTTTCTCCGCGCTCTTCTTTTCTTCGCCCTTCGTCTTCGTCGCCGCCTTCTTGCCCTTCACGGTCTTCCCGGCCTCGAGCACCTTGGCCTCGTCGGCGGCCTTGGCGCGCCGCTCGCTTTCGCCAACCAGCTCGAGGATCGCTCGTGGCGCCGCGTCGCCGACGCGCGGCTTCGCCAGCTTGAGGATCCGCGTGTAGCCGCCGGGACGCTCGACGAACATCGGCCCAACGATGTCGAAGAGGCGCTTCACCACCGTCCGGTTGTTGTTGAGCAGGGACGCCGCGTGGCGCATCCGATGGAGGCTGCGCACCTTCCCGAGGTGGATCATCTTGTCGGCGTGTCGGCGGTACTCCTTGGCCTTCGCAAGCGTGGTGATCACGCGGCCGTGGATGATCAGCGCAGTCAGCATATTGAGACGCTGTGCCTTGCGGTGATCAGCCCGGATGCCGAGCTTGCGGCCGAGTTTCTTGTGGCGCATCGAGTGGTTTCGTCCTGTTCGAGTACGGCAGGCCGGTCTGGCCGCTCAGGAATTGCCGACGTCGATCACCGGGGCTCCGTCAACGGGCGGCGGGTCGTTCCCGTCCGGACCGCCATTCTTGTCATCGTCGTCCTTGCCATCGTCATCATCCTCGCCGTCGTCGATGTAGATCGCCGAGCCGGCGAGCGCGAGACCCTTCTCGCCGAGCCGCTTCTTCACTTCCTTCAGCGACGTCTGCCCGAAGTTCCGCAGCTCGAGGAGGTCCTGCTCGCTCATCTTCACGAGCTGGCGTACGGTGCGGATGTTCTCCGAGTCGAGGCAGTTGCGTGCCCGCACCGAGAGGTTCAGGGACGCGATCGGCGTATCGAGCCCGCTGCCACCCTCGAGCGCAGGTTCGACCACGGCGGCCGATGGAACGGTGGCGAAGTCGCCGCCGTCGCCGGCCAGGACGCCGGTACCCGGCTGCAGGTAGTGGACGAACGGGTTCAAGTGCTTGCGATAGATCTTCGCCGCCTCGACCAACGCGCTCTCGGGCGTGATCGAGCCGTTGGTCCACACCTCGAGCACGAGCTTGTCGTAGTTCGTCATTTTCCCGACGCGCGTCTCCTCGACCTTGTAGCGGACGCGCGTGACCGGCGAGAAGTTCGAGTCGACCGGGATGACGCCGGTCTCCTTCTCTTCCTTCTCGTTCTCCTCGGCCGTCCGATAGCCACGGCCACGCTGAGCCATCATCTCGACGCGGAACTCGCGATCCGCGGCGAGCGTGCAGATCACGTGAGCGGGGTTCAGGATCTCGGCGTCGGCCGGGCACTGGATGTCGCCGGCGGTCACCACCCCCTTCTTCTTCACGTCGATCCGGAGCGGCACGGGACCTTCGCCAGCGAGCCGGACCAGCACTCCCTTCACGTTGAGCACCAGGTCGACCACGTCCTCGCGGACGCCCTCGATCGTCGAGAACTCGTGGAGGACGCCATCGACCTTGATCTGCGTGATCGCGAAGCCTTCGATCGAGGAGAGCAGGACACGGCGCATTCCGTTGCCGATGGTGTGCCCGAAACCACGCTCGAACGGCTCGACGACGAAGCGACCGTAGGTCGAAGTGGCCGACTCGGTGTCGGCCGCGACGCGCGACGGAAGCTCGAAGTTGCGCCAGCGGATTCTCATCGTGTTCAGCTCCGAAGGTTCAGGGCTGGTTCAGCGCGATCGCTGGTTACGGCGACTCGGCTCAACTGCCCAAACTCAAACAATCAGCAGGACGGCTCAGCGCGACATCAGCTCGACGACCAACTGCTCGTCGACCGGGAACTCGAGATGCTC
>CAYRQC010000735.1:0-2875 GCA_964426265.1 uncultured Phycisphaerales bacterium
GAACGATCGCCGACTACATCGCTGCGAAGAGGCTCTACCGCTGACTACTCGCGCAGCTCGCCCTCGAGTCGACCGACCGTCTCGAAGCTCACGCCGTGCTTCTGCGCGAGCTGGCCGCTCGCACGGTCGAGGCTGGCCACCAACACCTCGTAGTCGGTGATCGAGGCGGTCTCGCGGTCGACCGCCTCGAACAGGTCGCGTTGCGCCTCGCGCACCTGGAAGGTCGTCGAGTGGTCGTTGTCGAGGCGCACTCGCTCCGCCTGGTACTGCTCCTCGGCCAGCAGGCGTGCCTGGTGGGCCGCGTCATAGGCGGCCTTGGCGTTGCCAACATCGCGCCGTGCGCCGCGCACCTCCTGCACGATCGCCATCCGCCGCTCGAGCAGCATCATCGAGCTCCGCAACTTCTCGAGTTGAGCCTTGCGCTCCCCCGCTTCCGCCGCCCGATTGCCGATCGGCCGCGAGAAGTCGAAGCCAACCGACCATTGCTCCGACTCGCCGTCGCGAATATCGGCGAGGCTGTTGCCCCACAGGTCGAGGTTGCCGCGGCTCGCACCGGTCTGCCCGTTGCCCGCCAGCCCGGCGAAGCCGAACACACCGGTGACGTCGAGCTTCGGCAGCCGGCGGTTCGCGGCAACCTCCAGATTGAGGTCGGCGGCCCGCAGGTCGACCTCGAGCGCCCGCAGATCGGCGCGCTCGGCGAAGGCGACCAGCAGCGCATCCTCTTCAGTCGGAAGCGCCTCCTCGCGGACGGCGGGCGCGGTGGTTGGCGTGACGTCGACGTTCCAGTCGCGTGGATCGGCTCCCGGCGAGAGCAGCGCCTTGACCACGTCCTCGGTGCGCCCGACGCCATTCTCGGCGCGGATCAGCGCCTCGCGACGACGCGCCGCCTCGGCCTTTGCGGTGAGCACATCGAGCCGCGTCATCACCCCCGCATCGAGCCGTTTCTGGTTGTTGCCGACTAGCTCCTCAGCCACCGCCAGCGCCTCCTTCGCCGTGTCGCGCTCGTTGCGCGCGCGCACCAGGCCCCAGTAGGCCTCGACCGCCCGGAACGCCGTCTCCTGCACCTGGCCGTAGAGGTCGAGATCACCACGCGCCACCAGTAGCCGCGCCTGTTCGACCGGTGCCTCGTTCACCGTCGGACCGAAGCCGCGCAGCAATGGCTGGGTCAGGCTCGCCGAGAGATCACTCGAGATCGTCGGATTGAGGGTGGTGAAAGTGTTGCTCGGCGATTGCCGGTTGTAGTTCAGCCGGTAGGCGAGGTCGTAGGCGAGCCCGCTCCGGTAGAGGCCGCGCAGACCGCTGCTCCCGCTCAGGTTCTGGTTGCGCGGTGCCTGGAACTTGGAGGCAGTCGGCTGCTCGCGGTCGCCGCCGCTCACGTTGGCGTAGAGCTCGGGGTCGAAGCTGCCGAGTGCCTGCTCGATGCCGGTCACCGTCGCCAGATTGCCAAGCTCGGCGATCTTGAGCGCGAGGTTGCGCTCGAGGACCGCGCGCACGCACGCCTCGAGCGTGAGCTCGAGCTTGCGACTGCCGTCGGTGGTTCCCGCCGCGCTGCCCTCGCCCGCACCGGTGTCGCTGCCGGAAGCAGTCGCCGCTTCGGGCTTGGACGCCGAGGGCGGCGGCACCATCGCATCCTGGGCGAACGCATTCTCCGCCACGCCCCAAGCCATCACCATCACGATCCACGAGCGATTCAAGAGTCCCACTCCTCGAGGAGCTTCTGCAGCGCCTTCTTGAGCTTCGCGTCGTCCAAACGGTTGGCGAGCTTTTCGAGATCGACGCGATCTTCGCGCGTCACCAGGTCGGGGTACTTGCTCTTCACGTAGACCAGCTCCTGCCAGGCGTGCCAGCGCGTCCAGACCACCCGCGCAGCCAGACCGTCATACAGTGCCTTGCGCACCTCGCGCCGCCGGTCCTCGTCGCGCTCGAGCGGCTTCAACCGCAGGTTGGCGGCGAGGCACTCGAGCTTCTGCTCCCAGTCGGGGTCGCTCTTCGCGACGCGGTTGACGAGTGTGTAGCGGCTCCCCTTCTCGAAACGCTCGAGGAAGAGCAACTGCTCGTTGCCGACGTAGAAGTCGCCCGGCTGCGCCAGCAGCGTGACCTCCGTCGCGGAGCCGAGCTTCGCGTCGCGGTCGCCCCATTTCCAATCCACGACGGAGACCCGCACGACGTCGGTGCCCCGCAGCGCCGTCACCTCCTCGACCTTGCCGATCAACACGGCGTCGACGCGGTTCAACACCTGGTCGCCGAACTGGGTGTACCAGACGAACGCCGGCTTCTTCGGCTGCTCCTGCGCACCCAGCAACGGTGCGAACCACAGCCAGAGCAGCACGGTGGCGAGACGCCGCGACGCGAGACGACCCGAAGCAAAACGAGTCGTGGCGAGACGAAACGTGGCGACACCACCCATCGCGGCCGCAGCTCCCCATCGCGGGAAAGCGGCGGAGCTTAGCGCCGTTGGACCACCTAGCGCTGCCGGAGCGCTGTCCGCGCCGCACGGAAGCTCTGCTGACGCGCCTCCACTTCGAGTGCAAGCACCGCAAGGGCCGTCTCGTAGACCGTGCCGCCGCCGGGCGCGGCCCACCGGACGCCCGAATCGAAGTAGCCACTCGCCGCCTGCTGCCCGAGCAGCTCGCCGCCGAGTGCCCGCTCGAACTGCTCCCACGACGCGCGCGTCGCCGCACCCGGCGTGCTGGCTGCGGGCGAACGCGAGGTCGAGCTGGCGGGCCGCGTGTTGCTGCCCGGGCTCGCGAACGCCCACGACCATCTCGACTTCTCGACGTTCCCGGCGCTGGGCAAGCCGCCCTATGCGAGCCTCTACGAATGGGCGGCGGACGTCGACGCGGGCACAGCCGATCCCGCCGCCCGCGCGGCGCTC
>CAYRQC010000736.1:0-3748 GCA_964426265.1 uncultured Phycisphaerales bacterium
CCGCGCCGAAGCGACCGCGAGCGCGCGCAGCAAGGGGCGCTTCGAGCGGCGACCGACGCCGATGCCCGCCTGAAGTACACTCCCGGCCCTTTTCCCCGGAGAGTAGAGCTCATGAATCGCGTCGTTCGCAGTCTCCTGTTCGCTGCTTCCTTGCCGCTCGCCGGCTGTGTCACCCACACCCATTGCACCGACACCAGTGGCGTGCCCGGCGTCCTCGGCCAGCCGATCGAATACCAGACCTCGACGTCGTACGCCTTGCACGGGCTCTTCGTCTTCCCGCTCCTCGGCGACGGCAGCCTCGAGAACGCCGTGAAGGCGTTCACCGCCGAGGCGAGCGAGCACGGCGCCAAGCACGTCGACATCGCCGAGACGTCGAAGCTGACGCTCTGGTTCATCTTCCCGCCGATCAGCTTCTTCATTCATCCAGTCATCACCGAGGTCGGCGGCACGGTCGACGGGGCGATGGCGCAGCAGAAGTAGTAGCAGGCGTCGCTCCCGACGCGGCTGCAGTGGTCTGCCCCCACCGCGCCGCAGCGGACCTTCGACCCTGTGAACCGCTTTCCGGCCGTGCTCCGTCTCCGCATCCAACCCCTGCGGAGATCGTCATGAACAGCCTCGCTGCCGATTCCCTCCTCGTCCACTCGAGCTTCCTTCGCGCCCTCGCCCGCTCGCTGCTCGCCGACGACGCAGCGGCGGAGGACGCCGTGCAGCACGCCTTCGAGCGGGCCGCATCGCAACCCCCGCGCGACGCCAGCGCCATGCGTGGCTGGCTCGCGACCACCGTGCGCCACATCGCGATCGACTGGCGGCGCACGCGCGCCGCGCGCCAGCGTTGGGAAGAGGCGGCGGCGGTCCGCGAGGCGGTGCCCTCGACCGTCGACATCCTCGCTCGCGAGAGCTTGCGCCGCGACGTCGTGGACGCCGTGCTCGCGCTCGAGCCGATCTACCGCGACGTCGTCCTCCTGCGCTTTCACGAGGAGCTGCCGCCTCGCGAGATCGCGCGGCGCCTCGCCCTTCCGGTCGAATCGGTGCGCACCCGTCTGAAGCGCGCCGAGGCGCAGCTCAGGAGCGCTCTCGACACACGCTACGGCGCGCGCGATGCATGGGCGGTGCAGCTCGCTCCGCTCGCGTTCGCGGCGGCGCGGCGGCTATCGAGCGGAATGCTCGCAGCCGCGGCCGGGGTGCTGCTGGTCGCCGGTTGGATCGGCGCGATGGTCGTCCGTGCCGCGCGGTCGCCCGCTCCCGTCGATGTCGCTGCCGCCAGCTCGAAGGAGTCGGCTCCGGCCGAGCCGCGTATGGCGAACGCCGCCCCCGCCATCGTCGCCGCCGAGCGTGCGGTCGCGGTCGCGGCACCGGCGCTCTGCATCCGGCTCGTCGAAACGGATGGCGAGACGCCGGTCGCGCAAGCGCCTCTCTACTTGATCGGTAGCGAGGTGGGCACCCTCGATACGCCACTCGATGAGGCGACGCTGCGCAAGAGCCAGCCGCGGATCGCGACGCGGATCGCCATCACGGACGCGGACGGTCGTGCGACGTTTGCCGGGCTCGCCTCGGGGTTGTTCATCGCCGGCGTCGTCGGCACGACCGCGCAGTGCTCGAGCCCCGCGACCTGCGTCGTCGTCGGGCAGCTCGATGGCGCGATCGAGCGTGCGATCGCGGCGAGTGCGGCCGCCCGATCGGAGCTCGTTGGCGTGCCGGCGGCAGCTCTCGAGAGGATCGCACCGGACGCGATCCATGAGATCACGGTGAAGCGCGCACCGCCGTCGCTCCTCCGTGGTCGCGTGATCGACCGCGACGGCAAACCGGTTGGCGGCGTGCTGGTTCGCGCTCTCGCCGCCCGCAGCCGGGCGCTCCTCGACGGCATCTGGGGCACTGCCGACGAGCGGCTCGACGCACTGCTGAAGCTCATCTCCTCCGCGCCGAGCGACGCGGACGGAAACTTCGTGCTGGGCGGTGCGGACGGACGGATCACGCTGGTCGCGTTCGACGGCACGCGGCCGCTCGCCGCGGTCGCGACGGATACCACAGACTCCGGCGGGAGCTGTGTGATCACGGTCGACACGCGACCAACACTGGAGCTGCGCGGTCGCGTCGTCGATCGGAGCGGCGCGCCGGTCATCGGAGCGAGCGTGCGCCTCTGCCTCGAGGACGATCCGATCAGCGGACGACCGGAGCGGCAGCGCCCGCAGACGACGACCGCGAGTGACGGAACGTTCACGATCGCGGATCCGCGCGCGTTCCTGGTGCGGAGCGACGCGCTCGGCGAGCTGCAGCCGACGAGCTCGATCGGCCCACAAGGGGAGCGCCTGCTACTCCACACGAGCGCGCCCGGTTTCAGCTCGAGCTGGTCCGAGCCGATCGACTTGCAAGCGCAGAACCCGGCACCGGTGGTGATCGTCCTCGGAGCCAAGGTGACCCTTCGAGGGCGCGTGGTGGATGCCGACGGCCAGCCGTTCGCCACCGCCCGCGTGCAAGTGAAGCCCGAGCGGCGCGACACCCGCGAGATCGCGCTCGCGCTCGACGAACGCGGACTCTTCGAAACGCCGCCGGTTGATCCGGGTCAGGCGACGCTCCACGTGGAGGCGGATGGATTCCTCGAGACCTGGCCCGAGCTTGGCGATTGGCAGAGTGGCGAGATCGGCGAGGTCCGCCTCCAGCGCGCGCGCTTGCGCATCGCGGGCTCGATCACCGATCGCGATGGCAAGCCGGTGAAGCGCGAGCTTCCGGTGACCCCCGGCTGGCATCTCTTCGTCGATCGCACCACCCGCTGGTTCGAGCTGCTGATCCTCGATCACGAGCCGGGGCCGGAGCTCGCGACGACCGCCGCCGCGATCGATCGCCGCTGGAGCGCGTTCGAGCTGATCACCGACTACTACGAGGAGACGACCGGCCGCTTCGAGGCACCCGCCACCGAGCGCGCAGCGCCGAACGGCCTCTGGATCACGCTGCTCGCCGACGGCCACGATCCACAGACGCGCCACGTGACGGAGAGCAGGTCGGCGTCGACGCCGGGAACGATGGCAGCGGAGCAGCTCCACTTCGTGCTCGATCCTTCCGCGGCGCAGCGCGCGCGCGCCGCCGTGTCGGTGACGCTGCGCGACGCGGCGACCGGCGAGCGTGTCCACGACTTCGAGCTGACGCTGTTCGAAGCGAGCGGCCGGGATGCGATCACCCGGGTGCTCTGCAACCGGCGCCACGCGTCGGCGCTCACCGTCTCGCGTGCCGGCTCCTACGACATCGTCGTCTCGGCCCCGGGCTTCGAGCGGGTCAGCCTGCCGGCGCGCCAGCTCGCGGCGGGCGAGGAAACCGTGCTCGACGCGACGACCCGTGCGAGCGTTGCGCGGACGATCGTGCTCGAGGGATGGGGTCGCGATGACGCGGCGGCGCAACGACGTGTGGCCGGTGTCCGCTACCTCGGCGTGGTCGAACTGCTCGATCGCGCCGGACGCCGCGCCGCACGCGTCGACCTGCACGCCGACGGCACCTGCGAGATCGTCGGCCTCGGCGCCGGCGACTATCACGTGCTCGCATGGACCGCCTTCGACGGCCTCGCGGACCAATGGGTCACCTTCGAAGCCGGCGCCTGCGAGCTGCGTGTGCCGCTCGCCGACGAATGCGAAGTGCAGTTCGAGCTCCCCGAGCTCGCGACCCCGGCCTGGAGCCATCGCGAGCTGCAGCTCTTCGACGCGCAAGGCCGTTTCCTGCGCGAGCTGCCCCTCGGCCCGGAACCTTTCGCGCGGCGGTTCTC
>CAYRQC010000737.1:0-5556 GCA_964426265.1 uncultured Phycisphaerales bacterium
GCCACGGCAGCACGTCGGCCAGCAGCTCATCGAGCGCCGCGCGATCGCCGGCGCGCCAACGCTGCAAGAGCTCGAGCGTTGGATCGGGGCGGTTGTCCAAGGCGGGCGGCGGCATGCGGACCTCGGGACCTAGGTGAAAACTGGCGGTGAGGTCATCCTTGAACGAAGGTGAGTGAACGAACGAACGTTCGGCCGCCAATGCGGCGCCTAGCCATCCTCACGCCGTCCTCGCGATTTCCGCCCTCGGCAAGTTACGCCCAGAGCTCCTCGAGGAACTCGCGCCATGGCAGGATCGTGATCTTGCCGACCTGGCGGCGGCGCGGCTCGAGGCTGACGCAGAGCCAACGACGCATCGGGGCCTCTTCGGCGAGCGCCGTGAGCGATCGCAGGTCGGCGGCGGAGACGGTTGCCTTCGCCTTGACCTCGATCGCGGTGTGGTCGCCGACGATGAAGTCGACCTCGTAGCCCGAGGTCGATCGCCAGAAGCTGATCGGGTCGCCGGAGACGTAGTCGCGGTGGGCGAGGAGCTCGTGCAGGAGCCACGTCTCGAAGGCGAGGCCGAACTCGGGGGTGTCGGGGCGGACCAGGCGACCTTGGAGCGCGGAGGCGATCCCGACATCGAAGAAGTAGTACTTCGACGAGACCAGCGGCTTGCGCTTGACCGTGCGACGCCACGCCGGCACCTCGTGCAGCAGGAGCGTGTCCTCCAGGATCGAGAAGTACTCGTAAACGGTGGTGCGCGGGACCTGCGCGTCGCTCCCGACTGCGGTGAAGTTGACAATCGTCGCGTTGCAGCACGCGGCGACGCGCAGGAAACGGCTGAACGCCGGCGCGTTGCGCGTCGCCCCTTCGGCAAGGACCTCCTGTTGGAGGTAGGTGCCGGTGTAGGCGTCGAGGTCGGCCTGCGGATCGTCGGAGAAGTAGATCGACGGTAGGGTTCCGCGCTCGATCGCGCGTCCGAGATCGAAGTGGGGTCCGAGCTCGCTCCAGATCAGCGGGTGCAAGCTGCGGGTCCTGGCGCGACCGCCGAGGAGGTTCACGCCACCGCGTCGCAGGGCGCGCGCGCTCGATCCAGTGAGCAGGAATCGGGTGCCGCGCGTTTCGATGAGGCGGTGGACTTCGTTCAGCAGGATCGGCAGCCGTTGGATCTCGTCGATGACGACGGTCGCCTCTGCCGGTCCGATCTCCTCGGCGAGGCGGCCTGGATTGCGGCTCAGCGCGAGGTAGGTGGCGCTGTCGAGCAGGTCGTAGAGCCGCACGTCCGGCAAGGAGTGGCGGATCCAGGACGACTTCCCGGTCTGCCGGGGTCCGAAGAGGAAGTGTGACTTGCTGGCGAGCCAAGCTCGCAGGTCAGCGCGGCGGGGGAGGAAGGGGTGGTCGGCTGCGGCCATGGATGACGATCATATCGTCATTTGGGATGCTATTTGACTTATTAACCGTCATCCAGTGGATTGTACCTGGGAGGGCCGATCAGCATCACGGACCTGTTTCGGTAGGACCGACCGAGCAGGGCGGAGCGCCGAGCCCGCAGATGCGAGAAGCGACGACGAAGCAGGCCGGCTCGCCAGTCGCCGTTCGTTTTGCATCGCTCACCCGTTCACTGGCCATGAGTTCGTTGCGCGGTTGCAACGGAAGCGGCGCCGGCGGCCATTGCTGGATGAGAGCAGTGCCGCACCGCGCGTGGAGTGCGTGGCTCCGCGCGATGGAGACGCCGCGACGACGGGATCGATCGGAGGATGAGTCCAATGGCTGCCCTGGACACGTTGTTCTCGATGGTGCTGGCCTCGTTCACTCTCGGCCTGGTGCCGTCGGTGGCGGCGACGCAAGAGTCCGGTCTCGAGGAGCGGCTCGAAGCGCAGCTCTCTGCGGCGCGCCGGCGCTACGACAGCGAGCTGGCGAGCGCGAAGAGCGACCTCGCCTTGGCGGCGCAGGAGGCGATCGAGGCGGCGAGCGGTGGCTCCGATCCGGCGCGCGCGGCGCAGTTGCAGATGCAGCTCGACGCGTTCCAGAAGCGCGGAGAGCTGCCGACCTCGCTGACGACGGCGGTGCAAGCCTTCGAGCAGGCGCGACGCGACGCGCTGACGCGGCTCGCGGGTGGCTACGAGGGGGTCATTGGCAACTTCCGGACGTTCCGGATGGGGATGCAAGTCGCGGCGACCGAGAAGGCGCTCGCGAAGCTGCTCGCCGACCATGACGATCAGCTCTGGAACGATCTGCTCTGTGCGGCGCCGATCGAAGCGACGCGGGCTCCGGAGCAGGCCGCTGCTGGTGCCGCTGGCGATGTGCCTGCGTGGACGCGCAGCGGCCGGACGCTCGTCTCATCCCCGCGTGGGCGTTGCACGATCACGATTCCGCTGCCCAAGCGCGTGCTCGACTACGACCTCGAACTCGTCGTGACGCGCGCGACCGGCGGCGGCCCGCTCGATTTCTGGATTCCGGTCGGACGCAACTACCGGCGGCTTCGCCTTGATGGAGGCAACAGCGTCGCACCGGATGGCGGCGACGGCGGTGCCACGGCGGCCGACGCCGTCCTGCAGCGCGCGGCCGGTCCGATCCTCCGGCAGAACGCGCCGACGACGCTGCTGCTCTCCATGCGCGACGAGAGGCTGCAACTGCTCGTCGATGGTCGCGAGCGCACCTTGCAGCCCTCTTCGGACGGCGAGAGCCCGCTGGCGACGGCGCAGCCGAACTCGCAGCTCGCAATGGATGCCGCCGAGGGCTCGAGCTTCTCGATCCGGTCCGCGCGCCTGAAGTGGCTCTCGATCGCGCCGGTTGCTTGGCTCCTCACCGGCGAGGCTCCCAACGCTTCGAAGCCATCCTCGAACCAGCCCAGAGGAGCGAATCAACCGCCGTCCGAGGATCCCGCGCAGCGTCCCGGGCAGGGTCCCGGACCGGGCCACGGTCCAGATCCCGGCCAGGGTTCCGGCGAAGGTTCCGCCCAAGGCCGCGATCCGAATGCGAAGAAGCCAGCCGCGCCGGCGAACTCGACGCAGGGAGAGCAGCAGTACCGCGCCGGCCTGACCTGGAGCGGCAAGCGGGCCGACAACAGCTTGGCTGACATCAAGCTCCTGAAACATGACGGCACGCATATCGAGTTCGAGGTGGAAGGCGACTTTGCAGGCAGCAGTTGGACCATCTCCGGCGAGCTGAAGGACGGCAAGGTCACCGTCAACGACATCGACAAGCGGAAGGGAAAGCGAATGGGTCACAGCTCCCATCCGCGCGGTTGGGTCAAGATCAACGCGGACGGCACGCTCAGCATGAACTGCAAGGTCGAGGTCGACTACGCCTCGCGCAAGAACAAGGACGAGGAGTTCGTCTTCACGAAGGCGAAGGAGAAGTAGGTCAACGCCCGCTGGCAGGGGGTGCTTGCGGTTGCACTGCAGCGAGCTGCCGCTCGACACGCTCGAGGCGCCGGGAGAGCTCAGCGAGCTGCATGAATCGACCGTCGTCGGCTGCGGCGGCATCCATGCTCTTCAGCAGGTTGACGAAGCGGCACAGATTGTCGCTGAAGCCGGTCATCACGATGTGGTCGGTGCCCTCGACGTTGCGGATCGACTCGGTCGCACTGTCGGCGAAGTAGAGCTGCAGCGTCGTCACTGCCTCACGTGCCGGGATCTTCTTGGTCTGGTAGATCGTGGTGACGAGGAGATGGCGCTCGGCGAGTGCGAGCAGCTCGCTCTCGGTCACGCTCGAAGCCATGGTCTTGAGCGTCTGCTGGCCGCGCGCCTGCTGGCCGAGCTTCATGAGCCGATGCGACACCACACCGGCCGTGCGCGATTCGATGTGCACGAGATCACACGACGCCACGCAGCGTTCGAAGAAGGAGAGGAACCTTTCGCGCGGGACGGCGAGCTCTCCGGCGAAGTAGACCTTCTCCTCTTTCAGGTCCTTCGGCTCGAAGAAGAAGAGCTCTCCCGTCACCTGCTCGGCCTGCCGCACGAGCTCCTCGATCGGGATGCCGTCGGCACGTCCGGCGATGGTGATCGAGTCACCGCTCGCTGGCGCAGCGGCGCCCGATGGCAACGGTGCAAACAAGGCGAGAGCGAGAATCCACTTGGCGTGCATGAGCGACTCCTCCGCATTCGAAAGATCGAGCTTCCCAAGGTCCGCGACAGCACCACGCTTCCGGCTGGCGCAACGAGCCACTCGGAGCGACCGGGCGCCGCCAGTATTCCCGACGCCCAGATCCGGGAGGCCAACGGCGGGTGAGACCGCGGCCTCAGCGAGTCGATTCGTCGGAGACCTTGGCCACTCTCAACTTCGCCCGGCGAGCAGCAGCGCACCGCGCAAGCCGGAATCGCCGCCGAGCCGCGGCGCGACGATGCGAGCGGCCGCGGCTTCACCACTCGCGAGCAGCGGCGAGTAGCCGTTCAGCAGCTCGACGGCGCGCGCCCGAACACGGACGAGCAAGCCGCACGTCTGCATCACGCCGCCGCCGAGCACGAGCTGGTGCGGGGCCAGGAAACCGACGATCGCGACGACGAGCTGCGCCAGGTAGTCGGCCTCCACGCCGAAGCACGGCGCATCCGCTGCTAGCGTCGCCGGATCGACGCCGGCGCGCAGACGCAACGCGGGGCCGCTCGCGAGCCCTTCGAGACAGTCGCCGTGGAACGGACAGAGCCCGAGCATGCTGTCGCCCTCGACGCGTCGCACGCGAAGGTGCCCCGCCTCGGGATGGAGGGCGCCGTGATGCGCGCGGCCGGCGAGTGCGATCCCGACACCGATCCCAGTGCCGACGGTGACATAGACCAATGTCTCAGCGGCGATCCCCGCGCGCTCCGCCGCCTCCTGCTCGGCGAGCGCCGCCGCGTTCACATCGCTGTCGATCGCGATCGGGACGGCGAGCGCTCGCGCGACCTCGCTCGCCAACGCGAATTGCGACCACCCCTCCTTGGGCGTCACCAGTAACGTCCCGCAGCTCGCCGAATTTGGATCGACGTCGAGCGGCCCGAACGCCGCGATCCCGACCCGCGCAACGCGATGGGGCGCCAGAAACGTCGTCGCGCGCGCGACCGTCTCCACCGGCGTCGTCGTCGCGATCGTCGTGCGCGCGACCCATCGGCCGTCGCCGGCCGCGACACCAACCCGTGTCGTCGTCCCACAGGTCTCGATCGCACCGAAGAGCATCGCCTCACCCCGCCGCCACGTTCGCGACCGTGCTCCTCGCCGCGTCCGCCACCCGCTCGAGCGCCTGCTGCACGCCCACCGTCGGCACGAACTGGGAACCGTTCGCCGGCACGATCCACCAGCTGCCGTCGCGGTCGCGCGCGACGGTGATCCAGAGCTGTTGGGTCAACGGCTCCTCGATCACCACGACCCGCACCATCACGATCGCCCGCTCGCGATCGCGCACCATCTCCTTGAAGCTGATCGTGATCGGCCCGATCACGTCCTCGACCACCAGCCGGTCGGGGTCCAATGCGGCGAGGTGCGGCGGATTCACGGCGACCTCCTGCGGCGTCTCGATCTCTCGATGGGCGACCTTGGTGAACCGGACCTCGTAGAACTGCGACTGCCCGAGCCCGGCCCACTTGCGTTCATACTTGGTGCCGA
>CAYRQC010000738.1:0-3386 GCA_964426265.1 uncultured Phycisphaerales bacterium
CCAGGCGACTCGCGCAGCGCCGCAACCACGTCGTCGTGGGTCGCGGTGCGGTCGCGCAGCTCGACCAAGACCGACTCGGAGTGGGCACGCAGGACCGGGACCCGGACGCAGGTCGCGACGATCGACAGATCGGGACGCTCCAGGATGCGGCGCACCTCGTCGCCGACCTTGCGCTCCTCGCCGGTCGTGAGGGCTGCGCTGCCGCCGCTGCGATCGAGCTCGCCGATCGATGGGATGCAGTTGAACGCGAACGGCGGCGCGCCGTCGGGCGGGCTCTCCAGCGGCTCACCACGCAGGTCGCGCTCGAGCTCCGCCTTGAGCCGCGCGAGCGCTCGTCGCCCCGCTCCCGACACCGCCTGGTAGGTCGAGACGATGACGCGCTCGATCCCGAACGCCCGTTCGAGCGGCGCGAGCGCCAGCACCAGCAGGATCGCCGTGCAGTTGGCGACCGCGGCGTGGCGATGGGCGGCCGTCAGCCGATGCGCATTCACCTCGGGCACGACGAGCGGGACCTCCGGATCGAGGCGGAACGCGCTGCTGTTGTCGTAGAGGCGCGGCCGGCCGCGCAGCAGCTCGGGCACGAGCATGCGGCTCAGTGTGGCGCCCGCCGACAGGAAAACGACATCGCACTGCTGCAGCGCTGCGATGTCGATCCGTCGCACCATCACCGGCTCGTCGCGAAAGACGACGCTCCGACCGTGGCTGCGCTCGCTCGCCATCGGCAGCAGAGTTGCCACCGGAAAGCTGCGCTGTTCGAGCACGCGCAGCAGCTCCTCCCCGACCATTCCCGTCGCACCGACGATGGCCACTCGCAGACTCATCGGGGTGGCTCCGTGGCGCTCTTGGTACCGCGGTTCGTGACGATCACTTTGGCCTCGGTGGCGAGCTCCGCCTGGCAATCGGTGACCGCTCCCGCCAGCAGCCGAGCAGCGTGACCGAATACCGGAAGCACGACTTGCAGACACTCGACCGCACCGCGCGGCGAGCCGGGGAGGTTCACGACCAACGCCGAGCCGAGCGTCCCCGCCGTCGCACGCGAGAGCATCGCCATCGGCGTCACCGCGAGGCTCCGTGCCCGCATCGCTTCGCCGATTCCGGGAAGCTCGCGCTCCACCACCGAGCGGGTCGCCTCGACGGTGGTGTCGCGCGCTCCGATGCCGGTGCCACCCGACGTGAGCACGACGGCGTGGCTCGCGGCCAGCTCGCGCAACAGCGCCGCGATGGTCGCCCGATCGTCGGGAACGACCCGCACCGTCGCGAGGCGGTGGCCGGCGGCGGCGAGCACGCGCTCGAGTTCGCTCGCGGTGGCGTCGGTGCGCGTACCGGCGGCCGCCCGGTCGGAGCAGATCACGAGAGCGACGGCGACGCCGCGGCCAGGCGGATCGGAGTGAGCGGGAGTGGAAGGGGTCGTGCCCACGGTCATTTCCTGGCGACGCGATGGCGCGGCGATGGTTGGCCGGCCCCCGCCGTCCGCGCACGCACGTAGTCACCCGACTTGCCACCCGATTTCGAGATCAACGCCACCCTTTCGATCGTCGCCGCGCGGTCGACCGCCTTCACCATGTCATAGAGGGCGAGCGCACCGACACTCGCGGCCGTGAGCGCCTCCATCTCGACGCCGGTGCGGTCGAGGGCGGTCACTCGCGTGACGATCCGCCAGCGGCCGCGCCCGGCCGGCGTGAGGTCGGCATCGATTCGCGTCAGCCGCAACGGATGGCAGAGCGGGAGGAGCTGGGCGGTCAGCTTCGCCGCTTGGATCGCCGCAATCCGGACGACCTCGCGCGCGCCGCCCTTCGGGAGTGTCCCGCGCCGCAGCGCGCGGTCGGCATCCGTGGAAACCCGCACGACCGCCTCGGCCACCGCCTCGCGCAGCGTGACCTCCTTGGACGCGACCTCGACCATGCGCGCCCGTCCATGGTGGTCAAGGTGAGTCAGCTTTCCGGCGGTCGCCATGCGGGGAATCGTAGGAACCTCTCGGGACCGGTTCCAAGCCGCCGTGTGTTGCGGCCCCCCGTCGCGCGCCTAGACTCCCCCGCGTTCAACATTGCCCCGCGGCGCTCGTAGGACTTGCAGCGACGTACTTGAGGCGACCCCGCTGGGTGGCCGAAGCAAAACCGGGAACTGCACACGAGGAGAACTCCGTTGATTCGCAACTGGTTGGCGGTGGTGGCGCTCTCGCTCCTCGGGCTCTCTCCGCCGGATGATCGCGTCGAGGCGATTCTCGCCCGCGCCGAGAAGGCGGGTGCCGCCGCGGCCTCCGACGCCGCCCGCGAGCTGGTCGAGCTCGGCGCCGCATCCAAATCGGCGATCACCGCCCGCCTCGCCGACGCCAGCCCGATCGCCCGCATCACGATCGGCAAGGCGTTGATCGAGCTCGACGAGGTCGACACGGCACGCGACGCCTTGGTCAAGGTGGCGAATGACGCCGCCGTCGCCTCGCCCACGCGCGTGGTCGCAATCCAGATGCTCGGCATCACCAACTTCGCCGGGGACGCGGTGGTCGTGAAGCTCTTGAAGGGCAAGCTCGACCAGGAGCTCGACCCGCTGACCAAGCTCGCGGCCGCCAAGTCGCTCTACCAGGTCAGCTCACCCGACAAGAAGCGCTGCGAGCAGGAGCTGGAGCGGTGGCTCGACTCCGATCGGGCAGAGCTCCGGATCCAGGGCGCGCTGGCGCTGGCCGAGATCGAATCGCTGGAGAAGGCCAAGCCGATCCTGCAGCTGATCCAGCGCGATCCGACTCCGGAAGGGCGGCTGGCAGCGGCCTACCTCAAGCTCGAGAAGTCGGGGCGCATGATCGAGTCGCGGCTACGCAACAAGCCGCGCTCCGACGAGTTCGCTCCCAGCCAAGAGCTCGACCTGCTGCAAGAGGTGCTCGACCGCATTCTCGAGCGCCACGTCCAAGGCTCCCAGTACCGCACTCCCGAGCTGCGCGAGTCGCTCGTCGAGGCGGCGGCCGACGGGATGTTGCGCCGGATGGATCCCCATTCGAGCTTCTTCACGCAAGAGGAGCACGCGCAGTGGAACCTCGACCTGGTGCGCGACTACGGCGGCATCGGTGCCTACGTCGACCAGGTGGGCGAGGACCGGGTCTTCATCATCACCCGGCCGATCTACAGCGGCCCGGCCTACGAGGCGGGGCTGCGCAGCCGTGACCAGATATGGAAGGTCGACGGTTGGGAGACGACCGGGGTCAAGGACATCAACGAGATCATCGGACGGCTGAAGGGGCCGGCCGGCACCAGTGTCACCATCACCGTCTTCCGCCGCGGCTGGACCGAGCCCAAGGACATGACGCTGCCGCGCCAACGGATCGTCATCCCGTCGGTCTCCTCCGACCTGTTGCCGGGGGACATTGGCTACATCGAGCTGGTCACGTTCGGGCGCGA
>CAYRQC010000739.1:0-3920 GCA_964426265.1 uncultured Phycisphaerales bacterium
GCCGATCGCGCAGCCGCAGCGTCACCTTCGCGAGCCAGCCGCGCAGATTCGACGCGGTCGCGTCCGCCTCTCCCGCCTTCGGCCGCGCCACCAGCGCCGCCGCCATCGTCTGCTGCGTCAGCTCGTCGGCCGCCTCGTCACCGAGCACCAATCGCCGCGCCAACGCGCGCACGAAGTCTCGATGCGCCACGAGCCGCGCCGGATCGAACTCGGAAGCTGACGACGAGGAAGACGAGGAGGTCACGCCCATGCTTTGCCTTCAATGCCCACCGACCTGCCGCGGGATTCAACGTCGTGCTAGATTCGCATCGCATGGATCCGACCGCCACGCCTCATCGCGCCGACGTCCTGCGCATCCTCCAGGACAATCGCGCCAAGCTTGCGGCACTGGGAGTGACGTCGCTCTGGTTGTTCGGCTCGGTTGCACGCGAGGAGGCCCGACCAGAGAGTGACATCGACATCCTCGTCGATCTCTCGCCGCCGCTCACCTGGGACAAGTACACCGACGTCGGCTTTTTCCTCGAGGATCTGTTTGGCCGAAAGGTCGACGTCGTATTGCGCGACGGGCTGAAGCCGCGAATCCGCCCATCCGTCGAGCAGGACGCCGTCCTTGTCGCGTGACTTCCGGCTCTACTTGGAAGACCTCGCTCACGGCTGTGGTCGCGTGATCGATCTGGTCGGTGGGCGACCGGGCGACGAGCTTGCGCGCGACCAGACAACACTCGACGCAGTCTTGTTCAATCTCATCACGATCGGCGAGGCCGCGCGCAATCTGCCCGAGCCCATCCGAGATGCTGCTCCGCAGATCGAATGGCGCAAGATCATCGCCTTCCGGAACCTCGTCGTGTATGCCTACTTCACCTTGAATCCCGCCGTCGTCCTCGACAGCGCGCGGAACAAGATCCCGCAACTGTTGCTCGCCGTCCAGGAGCTGCTCCAACGGCCGTGAACTCAGAAGAGCAACCGCTACTTCTTGCGCGCCAGCACTGCCGCAATCCACTCCGGTGCATAGGTCGAGACGCAGCCCTTGGGCACGGGTCGCTTGTCGAACCGCCCGAGACGCTCCCCGAGCGCAATACACTTCTTCGTGAACGACGGGATCCGGGTGCCGATCTCCACCAGGCAGCAGTTCATCGCCTCCTGCTTGCGCTTGGGCGCTGCGAGGATCTCCGCCTCGATCGTGGCGAGGATCGCCGCGAGATCGAGCCCGTCGGTGCGGCCGGCGACGATCCGCGCGTTCAAGAGGTCCCAACCGGCGCGCCCGATGAACTCCTTGGGTGACCCGATCCACCGTTCGCGCAGCTCGTCGGCGCACGGTGACTTCGCGACCGCGTTGTAGATCAGCTCGTCGATCAGGCGGAAGTAGGTGATCGGCTTCACCATGCGCTCGAGCTCGGCGCGGGTGAGCCGATCGGGCGCGAAGAGCATGGTGGCGAGGATCCGCGCATCGGCGTTGCCGGTCGCCCAGAGTTCGAGCGCGAGCTCGTGGTTGATCGCGAGTTTGCGCGCCAGGCCGCGCAGCTTGCCGAGCGGGACGCCGAACTGCTGCGTTCCAGCTCCATGCCGTTCGAACAGCTTGCGCGCACCCTCGGAGCCCCATGCCTCGAGTTGCGCGAGGACGGCATCGAGGCTCATGGAAGCTGCTTTCATCGCACGTGCACTCCGGAACGACGGGGGACCTGGACCGCAAGGATGTTGCCACGGAGTGGCGTGGCGCGACGTGCAAAGCTCGCGGTCCGGGCAGATCCGCCGACGCGAGACCCGACACCTTCACGATCCGGTGATGGCCACGTAGGCTCCCGACACTCCCCATGCTCCACCGTGACATCGTCTCGACGGTGCCAGTGCCGCCGGTTCCGCGACGCGTGCTCGTGCTCACGCTGTGGTTTCCGAATTCAGCTTCGCCCGGGCTTGGAGCATTCGTCCATCAGCAGGCGGTGGCATTGCGCGACGCGGGCCTCGACGTGCGCGTGATCCAGCCGATCCCGTTCACGCCCACTCCGCTGCCGTGGCTGCGCGCACGCTGGAATGGCTGGAGCCACGTCCCGCGCAACGAGATCCGCGACGGCTTCCGCGTCGACCACCCGCGCTTCCTCGCACTGCCGCGCCATCTGCTCCATCACCGGGTCGGGGCGTGGATGGCGCAGGGCATCGGCGCCGCCGTGAGGCGCCTGCACGACGAGTGGCCGTTCGACCTCATCCACGCCCACACCACCTATCCCTGCGGCGCCGCCGCCAACCAGTTGCGCGACCAGTTTTTTCCCGGCGTGAAGGTGATCCACACGATCCATCGCACCTGCATCGTCGACTCCCCGCAATGGAGCAAACGTGCCCGAGCCGCCGTCTGCCGCGCTCTCGACGGCTGCGACCACGCGATCTTCGTGAGCCGCGACGGCTACGACCTCGCGCACGGCTACACGGCGGGCCGGATCGCCGCGCGCGCGAGCATCGTCTCGAACGGCGTCGACCCGCGGCAGTTCGACGTCGACGCGGCGACCGCGGCGGCGGCACTGGAGCTGCGGCGCCAGCATCGCGACACCTTCAACCTGCTCTTCGTCGGCTTCCTGTGTGAGCGCAAAGGGGTGCCAGAGCTGCTCGAAGCCGTCGCGCGCCTCGGCGAGCCGGGAGGTCGGCGGCTGCGACTCTTCCTGGTCGGCCGCGACGAGATGGGCGGCCAGCTCACCGCACTGCTGCGCCGTCACGGGATCGCCGACCGCGTGACGCTGGTCGGCGAGCTCCCGCACGCGCAAGTGAAGAAGTGGATGAGCTTCGCCGACGCGTTCATCCTCCCGTCGCGTTCGGAAGGTGTGCCGACCGTGATGTTCGAGGCGCTCTACGTCGGCACGCCCGCGATCTTCACGCGCGTCGGCGGAACCCCCGACATCGTGCACGACGGCCGCGAGGCGCTGCTGGTCGAACCCGGCGCGGCCGACGCGATCGCGCACGCGATCCGCCGCCTCATGGTCGACCGGTCGCTGCGCGAGGAGCTCGCGCGGAACGGCCGCGAGCTGGTCGCACGCCACTACACGTGGGCGATCAACGCGAGCGACATCCGGTCGATCTACGAGCAGGTACTCTCGACTCCCGCGCGATCGGCATGCAACGGAGCACAACGGAGCGCCGTGAATCCGCGGAGCTCGGAGGAGTCGGCGGAGTCGGAGAGTCTTCCAAGCCGGACGATGTGAGACGTGACCTCCACGAAATGGACTGCGAACGGGATCCGGCTCCGAACCGGCGCCACTGAGCTCGGGGAGCTCGCGACGTTCACCGACCCGCTCCGCGACCCCGCGCGGGCACGCGCGCAGGTCCTCGCCGACGGCTATCTGCTGCTGCGCGACTTCCTGCCGACCGCCGCCGTCGCGCGGGCGCGCATCGCCGCGCTCGAAGCCTTGCGCACCGGCGGTTTCCTCGCCTCCGATCGGCCGGCCGCCGAGGCGTGGCCTGCACCGGGGCTACGTGACAAGCGCGTGCTTCCGGAGCTCGGCCAGCTTCCGGGCGTGCAATCGCTGGTGCGCGAGCCGCGGCTCGTCGCCTTCTTCGAGGGCCTGCTCGGCGGCCCGCCCCGCATGCTCGATCACGTCTGGCTGCGCATGATCCCGCCCGGCCATTCGACGACGCCGCACTGTGACATCGTCTACATGAGCCGCGGAACGCAGCGGCTCTTCACGGCGTGGATGCCACTCGGCGATGTGCCGCGCACGTCGGGCGCGTTGATGCTCCTCGAGCGGTCGCATCAGATCGAGGAGCTCGCCGGCCGCTACTGGAACCTCGACGTCGACCGCGACCGGCTCTGGAACAAGGTCCGCTTCCGCCACTGGCGGCGCGTGACCGAGGGCAAGTACAGCAACAACCCGCGTGGCGTCGAGCGCGAGTTCAAGCGCCGCTGGCTCACCACCGACTTCGCCGCCGGCGACGTGCTG
>CAYRQC010000740.1:0-3499 GCA_964426265.1 uncultured Phycisphaerales bacterium
TCGTGAACGGCCAGCGCGAGCCCGCGCGGACCCCGGCGCGCCAACGCCACCGCAGCAGGTGGTGGTGCTCGCGACGCTCCCACCATGGTGGATTGGAGAACAAGACGCGCATCGGAGCTCTCCCCGTCCCCTCTTCGCCGCCACGCGGTGACGAGCGGGCATGCTACATCCCGGCGACGTACGCGCGGCTCGTGGCGGTGGCGGAAGTGCCGGCGCCGCCAGCGATGCGCCTCGTCGTCGTCGGTTCGGCACCGGTGGCGCATAGGATTCCGTCAACCTGCCCAGCAATGCGCTGCATCGAGCGATCGATGCCCGATCCGTTCACCGTGACCAACCATGAGTGAGAACGCGTGGGAGCGTCTCGGATGATCCAGGAAGATCCGAGCTTCTCTTCGCGAGCCGAGGCGGCGTTCCTGGAATGGCTTGCGCGCCGGAGGGCGGGCCAGACGATCGAGTTCAGCTCGTTCTGCCGGACGCAACCAGTCGAAGTGGCGCGTGAGCTCGGTTCGATCCACGCGGCCTGGGAATTCCTGAACCGGATCGAGCAGGTCGGCCGCGACCCCGTCTCCTTCGTCGAGCAGATCCAGCAGAGGCTCGGAGTCGAGGTCGGTCCACAGATCTCGCTCGGCAGCGAGGAGGAGGCGCGCCGGCGCTCGGTCGGTGACGAAGCGACTCCGGGAAGCAGTCGACTTCTCGAGCGGCTGCGCGCCGCCGGACCCCATACGAGTCGCTATCAAGTGCTCGGGGAAGTCGCGCGCGGCGGGATGGGCGCGATCCTGCGCATCTGGGATGCGGATCTGCGCCGCGTCTCGGCGATGAAAGTCGTGCTCGGGAAGAGTGATGGGGAGAGCGCCGACACGCCGCCGGTCGATCCGCGCACGCTCGGAAGGTTCCTCGAAGAAGCGCAGGTGACCGGGCAGCTCGACCATCCGGGCATCGTGCCAGTGCATGAGCTGGGGCTCGATGCCGACGGCCACGTCTTCTTCACGATGCGCTTGGTCAAGGGCGAGGACCTGCGCGCTGTCTTCGATCACGTGACCACCGGCGAAGGCGGCTGGACGAGGACCCGGGTGCTCGGTGTCCTGCTCAAGGTCTGCGAGGCGGTGAGCTACGCGCATGCGAAGGGGGTCATCCACCGCGACCTGAAGCCGTCGAACGTGATGGTCGGAAAGTTCGGCGAGGTCTACGAGATGGATTGGGGCCTCGCGCGCGTGCTTGGCCACGAGGACCAGCACGATCTGCGGCTGAAGCAGATCGGTGGCTCGACGTCGTCCGCGGTGCAGACCGAGCGACGCGCCGAGCGCGACGAGATTCCCGACTCACCATTGGTGACGATGGATGGCGATGTGGTCGGGACGCCGAGCTTCATGCCGCCCGAGCAGGCACGCGGTGAGATCGAGGAGCTCGGGCCGCACTCCGACGTCTACGCGATCGGGGCGATGCTCTACCAACTCGTGACGGGCCAGATGCCCTATGTCTCGCCCGGCGCGCGCATGTCGCAGCACACGATCCTCGCGGCGGTGTTGCACGGCCCGCCCGAATCGGTCGCGAAGCTCGCTCCCGACACGCCCGCGGAGCTCGTGGCGATCATCGAGAAGGCGATGGCGCGCGACGGGTCGGCGCGTTTCGCGACCGCCGACGAGCTCATCGAGGAGCTGCGCGGCTATCTGGAGCGCGGCGTCACCGGCGCGCGCCGCATGCTCGCCGGGTGGGTCGCGAAGGTGAGCTGGATCCTCGACGCGGCGTGTTGGATCGCACCGCTCACGTGGGGGGCGCTCGTGATCGGCGGGGCGTTGGCACTCTTCGCCCGCAACACCACCTTCTATTTCGGGGTGCCGGTGGCGGTGAATCTGCAGCTCCACGAGCCACGCGCGACGGGCACAGCCGGGTGGTTCGGAAAGGTGCGCCTGGAGGCACCCGAGGCACAGCTCCTGGTCACGCTCGAGGGATGGCCGTCCGTCGTGTTCGCGCTCGCCGCGGCAGCCCTGGGGCTGGGCGCGTTCTGGTACGCCGTTCGCCGACTGCGCGAGGTCTTCGCGGCGATGCGGGTCGGCCGGCCATTCGTCGCGGAGAACGTCGCGCGGCTGCGGCGGATTGCCGCGGTGCTCCTCTGCAGCGCCGCCGTCAAGACCGCGTTCAGCGCCTGGTACGGGCATGCGCTCGGCGGCGCAATCGAGATCGACGGTGGGAGCGTCTCAGTTCCCGTCCAGTGGAGCTATCTGCTGCTCACGGGTGCGGCCATCGTCTTCATCATCGCGCAGCTCTTCCAGCTCGGCGTCGAGCTCGAGGGCCGCCCGTCCGATGTGCGAAGCTGAAGCGGGGCGGGCGCCATCGAGCTGCGAGATGGTCCCGTGGATCGGCCTTGTCACCTCCGGCTCATGACCTGATCGACGAACTTCCAGACCAGCGCCGGGAAGGCGTCATGCCCGGCACCCGGAACCTGGGTGCGCTCGACATGGGTGTAGCCGAGCTTCGCGAGACTCTTCTGCGCGAAGTCGGTCTGTCCCTCGATGCCCGGCTTCTGCCCGTTCACCTCGTCGCGGTAGGGATCCTTCTCGCCGGTGAAGAGCTGCACCGGCGGGCCACCATCGGGTCCGGCGCCGGGCGCCTTGTCCACACCCGCACCCGCGAAGTTGCCACAGGCGGGCGCGGCGCCGCGGACGTGGGCGGGATCCTGGAGAAGCTTGTAGTAAGTGTATTGACCGCCTCCCGAGAAGCCGGTGAGGAAGACCTTCTCCTCGCCGCCGAAACGCTTGCGGATGACCGCGAGCAGCGCCTCGACCCCGGCGTCATCGAACAGCAGCCGTTTGCCATTCCACTCCTCGAGCAGCGACTTCGAGTAACAGGGGTAGG
Organism: uncultured Phycisphaerales bacterium; assembly: GCA_964426265.1. Classification (GTDB taxonomy): domain Bacteria; phylum Planctomycetota; class B15-G4; order B15-G4; family SIAN01; genus SIAN01. The sequence goes on from CAYRQC010000740.1 coordinate 2,854, forward strand.
TTTCGGTCTTCAGCTCATTGGTGTTCGAGAGTGTGCACGGCGCGAGCACGATCACCGCCCGCGCCGCCCGCGCCGCCATGAACCCGCGACAGGAGCCGAGGAAGTTGCAGCCCGCGCCCTCGACGTCGATCAGCACCGGATAGCTCTTCCCCTTCGCCCAATCCTTCGGGAGCGACACATAGCCGACCAGCGGGCTCGTCTCGGATCCGAGGAGCAGCGCGTCTTTCGTGGCGAGCTCGAGATCGGTCTTCTCGAACTTCCCGGCCGCCACGCCGTCGGGATCGGCGCGCTTGAGTCGCACCAGCAGACGACCCGCCTCGTCGAGCCGGTTGTCGCCGATCGCATCGGTCATCGACTTGCGGATCTTCGCCATTCGCGCGGGGGACGGGTCCCAGGCGAGCCCCTTGAAGAGGTAGTCCTCGAAACGGCCGGCGTCCTTGGGTGCGTGCTCGATCGCGGCGAGCCGGTCGTACCCCGCGGCGATCTTCGGGCCGACCAGCTTGCGCTGCTTGACGATCGAGTCCGCGGCGCCCGCCGCATGGGTCGCGTCTTCCGCGAGCGCGTCGAGCGCGGCCTTCGTCTCGGCGAGCTTCGGCGCCTTTGCATCGAGCGCCGTCGCCTCGTCGAGCGCCGACCCGCCCTCCTT
>CAYRQC010000741.1:0-4688 GCA_964426265.1 uncultured Phycisphaerales bacterium
CCCAGGGCAAGTTCTCGATCACCGACGTCCGCCACACGAAGGTTGCGCGCAACCAAACCAATCTCGCGACGATCTCCGACATCTCCGGCAGCGGCTGCGTGAGCGTCGACAAGTTGAAGTTCAAGTTCAAGTGCCGATCGCGAGCCGGGAACAGTATCCACACCGTGAATGCGGAGATCTTCGGCAAGAAGCAGTGACCGCACGCGGGCGCCGCGTTCAAAGGCGACCGCGATAGCGGCGCCGGAGCTCCTGGAGCGCCCTTCGGTGCAGCTCCTGACACGCTTCGGCCGTCGAGCGCCCCATCTGCTCGGCGACGGTCTTCCAGTCGCAATCCGCGTAGTCCCGCAGCAGGATCACCTCGCGGTGCGGCTCCGAGAGCTCGTGGAGGCACTGGTCGACGATCGCCTCCGCCTCGCGCGTCGCCACCTTGGAGTGCACCGCGGTCGAGTCGGCGGCGGCCGCGAACGAGGCCGCCGACTCGGCGAGGGAACGCACGCGGGCCGCCAGATCACCGCCGCGCTTCCTGGTTCCATCCCGGCGCGCATGGTTCGCGATCTCGTTTTGCGCAAGTTGCGCCACCCAGTCGATCCAGCGCGCATCGACCCGCTCCTCGTACTGGATGAGTCCTTCGACGATGCGCACGAACACGTCCTGCACGACGTCATCGATCGTCTCGCGCTGGAGCAACGCGGCGCCGAGGCGGACGCGCACGATGCGCCGGACGCGGGGGTAATAGCGCTCCATCAAGACTTGCAGCGCGACCTTGTCACCGGCTCGATGGCGACGCAGGAGCGCGTAGGTGCTCTGTGCGGCCGGAAATTCGTCGTCGGGCTTCTTCGCTTCCGCGGACATGGCCTCACCGACGGTGCGCGTCAGTTGTACTTCACGTAGCTCCCGCCCGAGTCCTGCGCGAGCCACTCGAGCAATGAGAAGTCGCCACCGACACCGATGCAGTTGATCTTGATGTGGCGCGTGGCATTCCAGCGGGCGACGTGCTCGCGGATGAACTGGAGGTCGGTGACGGCGCCGGCGCTCGGCTCGCCGTCGGTGAGCAGGAAGAGGGTGTCGACCTTGGGATCCTGGAAGGCCGCCTCCAGCGCGTCGTAGATGTTGGTGCCGCCCTTCGAGCCGAGGTGCTCGGCGTAGTCGATCGCCTCGGCCCGCGTCTTGTCGGTGAGCGCCACGACGCCCTCCTTCCACGGTGTCACCGACGACGCGAACGTGATGAGGTTGAAGAACGCGGCGCCATCGAGCGACTTCAACGCCTTCACGATCTCCTGCCTCACGATGTCGTTGCGCGTCGCCGGGTGGCCGTCGATGACCGAGCTCTCGAGCTGCTCGGACATCGATCCCGACGTGTCGACCACGAAGAGCACGTTGTGGGACTCGATCTTGACCCCGAAGAAGCGGGCGAGCGTGGTCTGCTTCAGCCGCTTGCGCTCGCGCTCCTCGGACCGCTTCTTGAGGTCCGCCTCGCTGATCAGCGGCGTCTCCTTGCCCATCCCCTCCCACCACTTGAGCCACGTCGCCGAGTCGTTCTCGTGCAGCTCGCCGGTCAGCCGGAAGAGCGTCGCGGCGAACTCGATCAGCGTCCGGCCGCTCTCCTTCTGCATCTGCGTGACGATCGCGCCGATCGAGTCGCGGTCGCGCAGCTTCTCGAGCGCGTGGAGCGCGATCAGCCGCGTCGCCCAGTCCTCGTGCGCGACCGCCTTGCGGAACAGCGACAGCAGCTTGGTCTCGCCGGCGCCGCCGGCATCGCCGAGCACCTGGAGCGCCGCGTTGCGCAGGTCGCGATCGTTGCCGCCCGCCATCGCGACGAGCTTGTTCTGCCACTTGTCGTCGGGGCCCTTCAGCGCCGTGAGCGCCATCACCACCACGGTCGCGTCGCCCGGGTCCTTGGGCTTGGCGAGCAGCTTCTCGAGCTCCGGGATCGCCTCCACGTCGCGCGCCTCGCCGAGGACGCGGATCGCCACGCGCCGCAGCTCCGTGTCCTTGTCATCGAGCTGCGCGCGCACCTTCTTGCGCAGCTTGTCGTCGGCGGCCAGCAGGTGCTTGCTCGCGAGCAACGCGAACCGCTGCTCGTGCGGCTTGCCCTTCCCGACCATCCCCGCCAACCGCTTGTCGAGCGCCTCGTCGTGCAGCCCGCCGAGCAGGTCGGCGATCGCCTCGCGCAGCACCTCGGGCGTCGTCGCCTGCGTCGTCCCGATCTCGATCAGGTCGTTCGCCGCCTTGGCGCCCTTCTTGTCGGCCAGCACCTTGGCCGCCGCCGCGCGGTCGGTGCCGAGCGCCGTGACCTGCTTCAGCGTGTCGAGCGCCAGATCGGCAACCCCGGCGCCATCCTTCGCCGCCAGCGCCTCGAGCGCGATCCGCCGCAGCGCGCCGTCGTGCAGGTCCTTGAACGCCTTGATCAGCTCGCCGTCCTTCATGGTGGTGACGAGCGCGGCGAAGGCCTTCTCGCGCAGCTTCTTCGGCAGCTTCTCGTTGCTGTAGAGCTTCTTGTACCAGTCGGCGGCATCGGTTCCGGACTTGGCGTGCGCCTCGAGAGCGCGCTCGCGGACCTGGTCCTGGATCGGCAGCTCGACGATCTTCGCGAGGTAGGTCGGCCCGAGCTGCTTGCACTTCTCGAGCGCCTCGAACGCGGCGTCGCGCAGCTCCGGCTCGGACGCGTTGGCGGCGATCGTCGCCACATGATCGATCGCGATCGGCGCGGCGCCCGCGACGCCGTCGAACTCGGACATCACCTTGAGCACCTCGCGCTTCATCCAGATGCTCGCGACCGCTCCGTAGAAGTCGACCAGCGACTTCGCGGCGGTCGGCGTCTTCAGCTTGGCGAGCTGCAGGAGCAACACCGTGTCGGCCTCGTCGCGCGCCGCCTGCAGCTTGGCGACGGTGTCGGCCTCGAACGCGGCGGCGTTCTGGGCGCGCAGCGTCGGCACCACTGCAAGCCCGAGGAGCAGCGCCAACAGCGCGGCGCGGCGATCGACCGTGAGACGACGAGACAGGGTGGACATGCAACACCTCGCTGCACTGTGGCGCATTCGGGCGCTCGATCTGGCGTACGTTCGAGCACGCGTTCGGGGCCGCGTCGCGATGGTAGCGTGCCGCGGATGAGCGCCGCCGCCTTGCCACGACCCGCGATCGCGCCGCCGCTCCTCGACCTCGGGCGCGGCGCGCGTGACCACGCGGTCGTGAGCGAGGTCCATGGCTCGGCGGCAGCGCTCTACGTGGCGGAGCTGGCGAACCGGCTCGGCGCGCGCCTGCTGGTCGTCACCGCGCGCCCCGTCGATGCGAAGGACTTCGAGCTCGACTGCCAGGTCCTCGCGCGGGGGATCAGCGCAGCGCGCCTGCCGGAGAGCGAGCTCTTCGCGGCCGGAACCCCCGAGCAGCGGCGCAACCAGAGCGATCGCGAGCGGGCGCTCGCGGGGCTGCGCGATCCGGGCGGGCCGCGCATCGCCATCGCGTCGCTACAGGCGCTCGCCGATGCGGCCGGCGACCCGCGGGTCACGCGCAGCGAGCGGATCGTGATCCGACCGCGGCAGCACCTCGATCGCGAGGAGCTGCGCCGGCGCCTCTACGCGAGCGGCCTCGAGCCGGCCGCCCTGGTCGCAGCGCCGGGCGAGGTCTCGTTTCGCGGCGACATCGTCGACTTCTTTCCTTACGGCGCGGCGCAGCCGACCCGCATCGAGCTCTTCGACGACGAGGTCGAATCGCTGCGCGCGTTCGATGCCGAGACGCAACGCTCGACGGGCGAGCTGCTCGAAGTCGAGCTGCTCGGCACACCGACGGCGAGCGCGCTGGTCCAAACGTCGAGCGTCGAGGGCGTGCGCCGCTTCGCGGCACTCGACCACTTCGACGCCCCGCCGATCGTCGTGCGCATCGACCCGGTCGGGCTCGAGCTGGCGGTCGCCAAGGTGGCGGAGGAGCACCCCGGACGCGCTGGCGAGCTGCAGCAGGCGCTCGCGCGCGCCACCGCGTTGCGCCACGTCGATCTCCACCCGGAGCTCCACCACGGCGCCGATCAGGAGCTCGGCGCGCGACCGATCGACGGTGCCGACGGCATCCACGAACTCGGCCGCTGGATCGAGCGGCTGCCCGAGAGCATCGCGAAGCTCGTCATCTACTCGGCGACCGCGGCGGAAGGGCGGCGCATCTCGCTGCTGCTGAAGAGCCACCTGCCGCCGGCGCCGCACCGCACCGTGATCGATGCGCGCGGCAGCTTGACCGCCGGCTTCGTACTGCCGGCGCTCGGTCTCTGGGTCGGCAACCACCACGAGCTGCTCTGCCGCACGCGCCTCCATCGCGTCTCCGAGATGAAGGCCACCGCGGCACGGCCGGTGCGCGAGCTGCTCGAGCTGACGCCGGGCGAGTTCGTGGTGCATCAGACGCATGGCGTCGGGCTCTTCCGCGGCATGAAGGAGCGCAAGCAGGAGGGCGGGACCGAGGACTACCTCGAGCTCGAGTTCGACGAGGCGACGCTGCTCTACGTGCCGGCGTCGAAGATCGACCTGGTCGGGCGCTACATCGGCGCGGGCGGGACGGCGCCCAAGCTCGACAAGATCGGCGGCAAGTCGTGGTCGCGCAAGAAGGCCGACGTCGAGAGCGCGCTCGACGAGATGTCGGGTGAGCTGATCGAGCTGCAAGCACAGCGCAAGACGCGGCCGGGCCACCCCTACGCCGCCGACGACGAG
>CAYRQC010000742.1:0-14076 GCA_964426265.1 uncultured Phycisphaerales bacterium
ATGAAGCTGACGCAGATCGACCAGCAGCGCAGCGACCTCGACCCGAAGAAGACGGTGCTCGAAGAGGTGGCGGCACAACAGGGCGGCCACCTGCGCGTCGGCGAGACGATGCTGCGAGTCGAGACCTTCCTCGATCGCTTCCTCTTTCCGGGGCCCGCGAAACGGCTGCCGGTGGAGCTCCTCTCCGGCGGCGAGAAGAATCGCGTGCTGCTCGCGAAGCTGCTGATCCAGGCGGGCAACGTCCTCGTTCTCGACGAGCCGACCAATGACCTCGATCTGATGACCTTGCGCGTGCTGGAAGAGGCGCTGATCGCGTTTCCGGGAACCGTGCTGGTGGTGAGTCACGACCGCTGGTTCCTCGACCGCGTCGCGACCCGAATCCTCCACCTCGATGGCGAGGGCGGCGCGCGCCTTCACGAGGGCGACCTGTCGAGCCTGCTCGAGCGGATCGCGAAGGAGCGCGTCGCGGCCGAGGCGGCGGAACGAGCGGCCGAGCGCGGCGCCGAGAAGGCGGCAGCGACCAAGGCGGCCGCCAAGCAGCGCAACGCCGCGCCCGCGCCCGACACTCGCCGCAAGCGCGCTTTCAAGGAGCAGCGCGAGTACGAGCTGCTCCCCGACCGGCTCCTCGAGGCCGAAGCCGAGGCCGCCGCCATCGACGCGCGTTTCGCCGACCCGGTGCTCTATGCCGGCACCGGCGCAGAGCTGGGCAAGCTGCAGGCGCGCCGGGCCGAGCTCGGCATCACGATCACCCGGCTGTACGCGCGCTGGGCGGAGTTGGAGGCGGCGGGCGGTTGAGGGCCCGCTTCAGCGCCTCCGCGAGCGACCGCAGCGAGAACGGCTTCTGCAGCACGTCGTGGCCGCTGATCGGTTGCGCGGTGGCGGCCCGATCGAAGCCGGTCATCAGGACGACGGGCAGGTCGACGTGGGCGTCACGAAGCCGCCCGGCCAGCTCCTCGCCCGACATCGACGGCATCGTGAGGTCGGTGAGGACGAGGTCGAAGTCGTGCGGCCGCTCCTCGAGCACCGCCAGCGCGCGGCGCGGGTCGGTGAAGATCTCCACGCGATAGCCCAAACGCGGCAGCAGGGCGCGCGCCATGTCGGCGATCGCGATCTGGTCGTCGACGAAGAGGACGCGCTCGCCGCTTCCCATCGGCAGCTCGGTGGCGTGCACCGGCAGCGCTGCAAGGGCCCCTTCGGCGAGCGGCAGGTAGACGTCGAAGCGGGCGCCGTGCTCGGGTCGGCTGGTGACGATGATCGCGCCGCCGTGCGAGCGCACGATGCCGTGGACCACGGCGAGCCCGAGCCCGGTGCCGAGCCCCTTGGGCTTGGTGGTGAAGAAGGGCTCGAAGATGTGGGAGAGCGTCTCCGCGTCCATGCCGGGGCCGTCGTCCTCGACGCTGATGCGGCCGTAGCGGCCGGGAGCGATCGGTGGCTGCTGCTGGCGCGGCGACGGGTCATCGAACCTGGCTTCGTCGACCGCGAGCGTGATGATGCCGCCGTGAGCCGCGAGCGCGTGCTTCGCGTTCGCGCAGAGGTTGACGACCACCTCGTGCAGCTGCGACGGATCGCCGGCGACGATCGGGTTCGCGGTGTCGGCGCGCATTTCCATCTTCACGTTCGGCGGCAGCGTCCCACGCAGATAGCGCGCGGCGGCCGACACCACTTCGCAGAGCGCGACCGGCTGCAGGACGGGCGATTCGCCGCGGCTGAAGGTCAGCACCTGGCGCACCACGTCGCGCGCCCGCAGCGTCGCCTCGACGATGGCGTCGAGCTCCGGCGGCGGCGGATCGGCCGGCAGCGTTTCGCGCAGCAGGTCGAGGTTGCCGAGGATCACGGTCAGGAAGTTGTTGAAGTCGTGGGCGATGCCGCCGGCGAGCGTGCCGAGGGCGTGCAGCCGCTCCGACTTCGCGAGGCGCTGCAGCGACAGCGCGTGCTCGCGCTCGGCGTGGGCGCGCTCCGAGGCCTCCATCGTCAGCGAGACCAGATCGGCGAACGAACGGGAGACGAGCTGCTCCTCGCTGCTCCAGCGGCGGGGCGGTCCGACCTGCTCGAGGCAGAGCACCCCGACCACCTCCCCGCGCAGCCGCACCGCCGCGTCGAGCAGCGAGGTGATCCCGAGCGGTTCGAGGTAGCCCTTGGTGAAGTCGCGCGTCGCCGGATCGGAACGCGCTTCGTGGGCCACGATCAGGTGGTCGCGCTCGAGCGCCTGGAAGTAGGCGACGTGGTCGGCCTTTGGAATCTCATGGCCGCTGCTGTGGACCGCCGTCGCCAGCTCGAAGAGATCGATGCAGTGGATCGACCGGTTGTGAGAGTCGTAGCGCCAGATGCTGGCACGGGCGACCTCGAGGACGCGGGCGGCCGACTCGGCGATTGCGCGTACGTCACCGGCGAGGTCGTCGCCTCGAAATGGCCGACGGCGTGCGAACTCGAGCAATGCTTCGAGTGCACGATCCAACGGCTTTTGAGGCGTTCGGCCGCGTTCCGCCGCCGATGCCTCGGCTGACGATGCGCCCATCCCTCTTCCCTCTTCCTATCCCACGAGGAACGGTACGCGATTTGGGGGGACTTCGCCAGTGTGCAGCGGCGCGTCGCCCCTTGCCCAATCGTCTCCGTGAGCTAGATCCTGTCGACTTCGGCGCGCGCGCTGAGCTTCGGCATGCCGCGGCGACGTCGAATGGCAAGGAGGACGGTTTCGATGAGCGCGCGGGTCGGTTCAGCCCGGTGGCTCCCTCTGGTGGCGTTGACAGGGTTCGCGGCAGTGGTCGGTGTTGCGCTGGTCTCCGACCCGCTGATCGCGCAGCAGGCGCCGCGCGGCCCTCGGGAAAAAAACGCCCGCTCCGCCGACCACGCACCGCGCGACGTGCTCTACCGGCCGGTGGGCGAATCGACACCCGAGCTGCGCGCGCGCATCCGGACCCTGGTCGGCGCGGTCGAGGAACAGACGCTCTGGCGCGGGCTCATCTATCGGCTCGTGCTGCCGGAAGGGGGCGATCTCGCCGCGGCATTGCAGACGCTGAATGAGTCAGGGCTCGTCCGTTACGCCGAGCCGAACTGGATCGTCCACGCCGCCGGCATCCCGAACGACCCGCAGTTCCCGAACCAGTGGGCGCTCGATCAGGCGAGCGACGTCGACATCGACGCGCCTGAGATGTGGGACCTCGGGAACGGGGGCAACGAAGTCGTGGTCGCGGTCATCGACTCGGGCATCGACTCGACCCACGAGGATCTCGTGAACCAGCTCTGGGTGAACCCGGACGAGATCCCGTCGAACGGTATCGACGACGAGGGCGACGGCTGGATCGATGACGTGCACGGCATCGACGTCGTGAATCTCGACGGTGACCCGACGGACGATTTCGGCCACGGGACGCCGGTGTCGGGGACGATCGCGGCGGAGGCCGACAACGGCAAGGGGATCGCCGGGACCTGCTGGAGCGCCCGGATCATGGCGCTCAAGTTCCTCGACTCGGCGGGGTCGGGCACCAACGCGGGCGCGATCACCTGCCTCAATTACGCGCTCGCCCACGGCGTCCTGGTCTCGAACCACAGCTACGTGGGACCGACCTTCAGCCAGGCGCTCTACGACGCCTTCGACCTGGCGGGCGATTCCGGCCACCTCGCGGTGGCCGCGGCCGGCAACAGCAGCGTCAACCTCGACCAGACACCGGCCTACCCGGTCTGCTTCGCCCTGCCGGAGATCCTGAGCGTCGCTGCAAGCGACGAGTACGACGACCTGGCGAGCTTCTCCGACTTCGGCAAGTCGAGCGTCGACCTGCTCGTGCCGGGCAACAACATCCTCAGCACGACGCTGGGCAACGGCTACGGCTACGGATCGGGGTGCTCCTATGCATGTCCGCATGCGACGGGCGTCGCGGCGCTGCTCTTCTCCTCGGGCGCGACGAGCGATGGGCAGCAGGTCAAGAAGTGGCTGCTGCAGTCGGTCGATCCGTTCCAGAAGCTCTCGGTGAAGTGCGCGACGAGCGGCCGATTGAACGGCTGGCAGGCGTTGCAGCGCGCCTCCGTCAACACGCTGGCGACCAGCCTCTGGAGCATGGACGGGTCGCGCACGGCGGCGAAGCTCGGCGAGGCGCTCGTGAGCCTGGGCGACGTCGACGGCGATGGGCGCGATGACGTCGCCGTTGGAGCACCCGGCGACAAGGCGGGAGGTTTCACCTGCGGCACGGTCGCGGTGGTGTCGGGCGCGACCGGCACGACGATCCGGACGATCGCCGGGCCGCCGCAGAACGGGGCTCGCTTTGGCGCGGCGCTCGCGGCGCTCGGCGACGTGAACAGTGACGGCATCTCCGACTTCGTGGTCGGGATGCCGGACGCCGACGGGGCCGTCGTGAACGGCGGCGGCTATCGGATCGTCTCGGGTGCCAATGGCGCGACGATCGTGGAGTCGTTCGGGGGCAAGCTCAATGGCCACGAGGGCTTTGCGCTCTGTGCGATGGGCGACCTGAATGCGAACGGGATCGGTGACTTCGTCATCGGCTCGACTGGTGTGAGCCGCACGACGGCGCGCAACGGCGCCAACGGCGGCCTCCTCTGGAACGTCACCCGGACCAGCACCGACGAGTTCGGCGCTGCGTTGGCGAACGTCGGCGATCGCAATGGCGACGGCAAGAACGACGTGCTGGTGGGAGCACCTGGAGTTGCGACCGCGGACGTGCTCTCCGGCGCAACCGGCGGGACGCTGATGACGCTGTCTGCGGGCGTGTCGGACCGGTTCGGTGCGACGGTCGCGAGCCTCGGTGACGTCAACAACGACGGCAGCGGCGACTTCGCGATCGGCAACGATGCCCGCGCCCGGTCGGTCCGCGTCATCGCGGGTTCCACTGGCAGTTTGCTCTATCGCGTCACGGCGGAAGCGGGAGAAGTCGGCGACTACGCCGCCGTCGTGCGGACGACGGATCGCGATCGCGACCACCATCCCGACTATTGGGTGGCATGGCGTGGCCTCGACGTGGCAGAGTTGCACTCCGCCACGGATGGCGCGCTGCTGCAGGTGATCGAGGGGCCGAGCGGCTCCACCTTCGGCTTTTCGCTGCTCGGCGACGCCGACGTCGACGGCGACGGCGAGTGGGATCTGGTCGCGGGTGCACCGACCGAGGACCCTCCGATCGGCAACAACGCCGGTCGCATCCACGCCTTCAAGTCGGAAGAGATGATGCTCTCGATCACTCCGAACACCCCGAACGAGGGCGACGACGTCACGCTGCTCGCGACCGGCGGCGAGGTCGATGCGCCGATCATCCTGGTCGCCACGGAGCTCGACGGCATCCCGATTTTCGAGATCCTGCTCGTCGACTACGTCGGCGCGTTCGGGCGCTACGCGCTCACCGACACCATTCCGCCCGGCTCGAGCGGCGAGACCTTCACGATCCAGGTCTGGAGCGTCAAGTACCCCAGGCACCGATTGGTCACGAGCAACCCCGCCTCGGTGGCCATCCAGTGACAGCTTCGCGCGGCGGTTCGCATCCGATTCGACGACAGCACGCGGCCAACCGGCCAGGAGTCAAGGAGAACGCTTCGATGATCGCGCGGCCCGATTCGGTGCGGTGGCTCTCCCTGGCGTCGTTGGCAGCGCTCGCGGCAGGTGCCGGGTTCGCGCTGGTTCCCGTGCCGGTACTCGCGCAGCAGTCGCCGCGTGGCTCTCGGGGAACGAGCGACCTGTCGGCCGAGCATGCGCCGCGCGACGTGCTCTACCGGCCCGCGGGTGAATCGACTCCCGAGCTGCGCGCGCACATCCGCGCCGCGGTCGGCGCGGTCGAGGAACAGGCGCTCTGGCGCGGCCTCATCTATCGACTGGTGCTGCCGGAAGGGGCCGATCTCGCCACGGCGTTGCAGACGCTGAACGAGTCGGGGCTCGTCCGCTACGCCGAGCCGAACTGGATCGTCCATCCGTGCAGCATCCCGAACGATCCGCAGTTCCCCAACCAACTGGACCTCAACCAGGCCAATGACGCCGATATCGACGGGCCGGAGATGTGGGACGTCGGCAACGGTGGCAACGAAGTGGTCGTCGCGGTCATCGACTCGGGCAGCGACTACACGCACGAGGACCTGGCGAACACCGCATGGGTGAACCCGGGCGAGATCCCCTTCAACGGCGTCGATGACGAAGGCGACGGCTGGATCGACGACGTGCATGGCATCGACGTCGTCCATCTCGACGGCGATCCGATGGACGATCTCGGTCACGGGACGCAGGTGTCGGGGACGATCGCGGCCGAGGCCGACAATGGCAAAGGGATCGCCGGGATCTGCTGGAGCGCCCGGATCATGGGCCTCAAGTTCATCGACTCGTCCGGCTCGGGCACCTACGCCGGCGCGATCACCTGCCTCGACTATGCGGTCGCCCACGGCGTCCTGGTCTCGAACCACAGCTACGAGGGACCGAGCTTCAGCCAGGCGATGTACGACGCGTTCGATGCCGCCGGCGACGCCGGCCATCTCGCGTGCGTCGCGGGCGGCAACTCCGCCGCCAACCTCGACCAGATCCCGGGCTATCCGGTCTGCTTCGACCTGCCGGAGATCCTGAGCGTCGGCGGGAGCGACCAGAACGACGACCTCGCCAGCTTCTCCGACTACGGCCGGGTGAGCATCGACCTGCTCGTGCCGGCCACCAACATCCTCAGCACCACGCTTGGCAACGGCTACGGCTATGCGTCGGCCAACTCGTTTGCGTGCCCGCACGCGACCGGCGTTGCGGCGCTGCTCTTCTCATCGGGCACGACCGACGGGCAGCGCGTCAAGGACTGGATGCTGCAGGCGGTCGATCCGTTCTCGAACCTCGCGTCGAAGTGCGCGACGAGCGGTCGCATGAACGGCTGGCGCGCGATGGAGCGTGCCTCCTTCGACACGCTGGCGACCAGTTTCTGGAGCATGGACGGCAATCGCATCGTGGCGAACTTCGGCGAGGCACTCGCCAACCTGGGCGACATCAACAGCGACGGGCGCACCGACCTCGTGGTGGGTTCACCCGGTGACAAGCTCGCCAGCTTCAGTTGCGGCTCGATCGCGGTGGTTTCCGGCGCGACTGGGGCGACGCTCCTCGCGGTGGATGGGCCGCCACAGAACGGGGCGCGTTTCGGGGCGGCGATCGCTGCGCTCGGTGATGCGACCGGAGATGGCGTACCCGACTTCGTGGTCGGCATGCCATTGGCCAACGCCGCCACCCCGGTCGACGCCGGTGGCTACCGCGTTGTTTCCGGTGCCGATGGCTCGACCGTCGCCGAGGCCTTCGGCACCAAGAAAGATGCTCACGAAGGCACCGCGCTTTGCGGGATGGGTGATCTCAACGCCAACGCGCTCGGAGACTTCATCACGGGGGCGCCGGGGGTCAGCAAGATCACCGCTCGCAGCGGCAAGAACGGCAATTCCATCTGGAGCCTCACGCGGACCAGCACCGACGAGTTCGGCGCGGCGGTCGCGAACGTGGGGGACCGCAATGGGGACGGCAAGGCCGACGTGCTGGTCGGTTCGCCGGGAATCGCGACCGCGGAGGTGCTCTCCGGTGCGAATGGCGCGACGCTGATGACGATCAACTTCGGCACGGCAGACCGGCTCGGCGCGACGGTGGCGAGCCTCGGCGACCTCAACGGCGACGGCACCGGCGACTTCGCGGTCGGCAACGACGCCCGCAACCGGATCCTGCGCGTCGTCTCGGGCGCCACCGGCACGCTGCTCTATCGCGTGCTGGCGAGAGGGGGCGACGTCGGCGGCTTCGCGGCCGTCGCGCCGACCACCGACCGGGATCGCGACCACAAGTCGGACTTCTGGGTCGCGTGGCGCGGCCTCGATGCCGCCGAGCTGCACTCCGGCCTCGACGGCTCGTTGCTCCAGGTGATCGAGGGTGCGACCGCGAGCAACTTCGGCTTCTCGTTGCTCGCCGATGCCGACCTCGACGGTGACGGCGAGTGGGATGTCGTCGCGGGCGCTCCGACCGAGAGTCCGAGCTCCGGGATCAACGCCGGCCGGATCCACGCTTACGCGTCGGAGCAGTTGACGCTCTCGATCACGCCGAGCACGCCGAACGAGGGCGACGACGTCACCCTGCTCTGCATGGGTGGTGAATCGGGTGCGCCGATCCTGCTGATCGTCACCAATATCAGTGGCGTACCGACCTTCGAGATCCTGCTGTCCGACTACATGGGTGCGTTCGGGCGCTACGAGATCACCGACACCATTCCCCCGGGCACGAGTGGCGAGTCCTTCACGATCCAGACCTGGAGCATCAAGTACGTCAAGAACCGCCTGATCTCGAGCAACCCCTTCACCGTGTACATCCAGTAGGTCGGTAGTCGAAGTCACCAGTCGCACCGGGACTCGACGTACGCGGCGGAGCCGTCGCGGAGCCAGCCGTCGAGCTGGGCGGGGTCCTTGAGCTGCTGGCCGCGAGCGCGCGGGACGACCAGGTAGCGGCAGGTGGCCTGTGGGAGCGCGGTCAGATCGCTCCAAAGCTTCTCGAACTGGGTGACGGGGAACGTGTCTTCCTGGCCGTGGCCCCAGCGTTTCTTCACGTCCTTGAGCGTGATGTAGGTCGGTAGCTGGGCGGCGAGCTGGCGGACGGCGGCGGTCACCTTGCGGTCGTCGATGCAAGCGGCGGAGCGCGCGTCGACGCTCGCGTCGACGCTCGGGTCGGAGCGCGGCGCGAGGTCGGCGCGCACGAGTCCGAACAGCTTCAGCAACCCGTCGACGTCGATCCACGTCGTCATCGTGTTGTAGTAGGAGAGCGCCAGCTCGTCCTCCTCGCGCGGCAGCGCGAGCCCTTCGACCAGGCGCGGCCGGCCATCCACTCGCGCGAGCCCGCCGCCGCGGTCGTCGAGCTGCCGCGCGATCACCTCGAACGTCAGCGCCGCACCGCCCGCGACCAGCTCGAGATGGCGGCCGAGCAACCCGGCATCGACGTCGGCGCCGAGGGTGTCGACGTTGTGAAGCAACAAGGTGGTGAGCTGCGGCCGCTCGCGCAGCAGCCGTGCGAGCTCGCCGTTGCGCAGCAGGTTGCCGACCTCGTACCAGTGGCCGACCGGATGGAGACACTGCAGCGGCAGGTTGTCGGTGTAGTCGGCCCCCTCGCCGGCGGCGCGCGCCCAGCCGATCAAGGCGGCGTGCAGGCTCTCGCGCACCTTCTGCGCCTGCACGTCGAGCCGCTGATGGCTCGTCTCCTCCCACGCGAACCGGAGGTCACGTTCCATCGGGATGAACCGCAGCCCGACCGCCCGTCCGGGCGAGAGCCGGAGGTCGACCAGTGGATCGGAGAAGGGACCGGTCAGTGAGGCGGATCGCTGATCGCCTGGTGCGGCGGTGCGCCCGTGCAGTCGGCGTTCGAGCGCCGCGTGGGTGAAGTAGCTCGTCGTGAAGAGGTGGGGGAGCGGGGTGCCGGCCGATCGCGCCGTTCTCCGACTCTTCGCCACGTGGACGTCGAGGAAACTGCGGAACGCCCCGCCGAGCTTCGCGAACGGGAAGAGCGCCTTCACGACACCCGCCCCGGTCGTCCAACGGCTCGCCGCGCCGGCGGCGAGCGTCACCACCGCGACCTCGCCGCGTGCGAGTGCGGCGCGGCCGCGGTCGGTGGTGGCGCGATCACCGCCACGCGCATCGATCACGTCGTCGTCGCCCACGTCCGCAAGACGGCAGTGCGCCGGCAGCCGATTCTGCGCGAGCCCGATGCGTCCGACGATGAGATCGGCACGGATCTGCTCGTGCAACGCGCGATCGAAGCCGTTTTCGGCGAGCAGCTCGGCGAGCCGCGCGCCGCTGCTCGCAGCGCTGATCGCGCCGCCACCAGACGCACCGTCGGCCCGGTCACTCGTCCCGTCCGCGACCTCGCCCGTTCCGGTCCGCCGCGGGGCCACTCGTTCCGGCCCTAGTTCCGCGACCGTCCCACGATCGTTGATCGCGAAGTCGTAGACGACCGGCTCCATCGCGAACGGCAGTGCGTCCTCGAGCTCGCGCTTGGTCGACGAGAGGATCTCCTGCATCGCATCCTTCGCGGCCGGCAGCGCGCGCGGCTCGAAGATGAAGCCCATCCCGCCGCCCGACATGCCGCCGAGCATCCAAAAGCCGAGGAGCTCGGCGCCGAAGCGCGCGCGCGCCCGCTCGATCACCGCTTCGGTGAAGGCGTTGGTCGCCTGCGGGATGATCGACGTGATCGGGCCGAAGAAGTTACGCGTCGTGGCGCGCGCGAGCGCCGCGATGTCGCCCCGTTCCAGCGCCGCGAGCAGCTCGCCGAGGATCGCCGTCGTCTCCAGCCGCGCGCGCCACTCGCGGTCGCTGCGGAGCAGGTACTTCTCGGTGACCATCTCGAGGATCGGGCCGACGTTCTGTGCCATGCCGCCGTGCACGAGCACCAGCGAGCGGGCGAGCGCCTCGCGCGTCGCCGCCGGCGCGGCACGCTCGCCCAGCAGCGTGTGCTGTGGCAGCAGGCGCCCGCGCGAGAGCCCGTGCTCGGGATCACCGGGGCCGGCCGCGACCCCCTCGATCAGCTTGATCCCGGGCCAGAGACCGCCGCTGTCCTGCCAGCCGCCGCCCGAGCCGCCGAGCCACTCACCGAGGATCGCCCGCGCCGCACAGCTGCGCCGTTCCGCCTCGTCGAGCCCGCCGGTGAGCGCGTGCGCCTGCCCCGTCGCCCGCATGCAGAGCGCGATCAGCGACCCGAGCAGTGTCGTCGACACCGCGAGCCGCGAGCCCTTCGGGATGCCGCGCACCCGGCTCACCAGCTCGAGCCCGAGCCCCGGCCCGACCAGCCGCGCCAGCAAAGTCTGTAGCGTCGTCCCCGATCCTTCGATGCCGGGCGGCACGATGCCCGACGCCAGCAGCGCCGCCTTCAACAGCCCGAGGTAATCGCGCGCGAAGTCGAAGAGCAGCGGCAGCTCCGTGATATCGGCCGTCGCGCCGAGATCGACACTGGTGAGGCGCACCAGCGGCTCATCGATCACGCGCAGCCACGTCTCGACCGGCGGCTGTGGTGTTGCATCGCGGCCACGCACGCCGAGATCGATCGAGATATTCAGCACTTTCGCGCCTTCGGGATAGTCCATCCCGAGGAAGAAGATGTCGCTCCAGCCGCAGTGGGTGAGATCCATGCGGACGGGCGTGCGCTCGCAGAGCGTCGGCCGCGCGCCCGTCGCGTCGCGTTCGAGCAGCTCGCGCCGCACCCGCAGCGGCTGATCGAGCGGATGGCCGCAGCGGAACATCCACTGGTTGCCGCGCGCCGAGCGGACGCTGCGCCGCACCTGATCGGCGAGCGTCTGGAAGCCGAGCCCCTTGCAGGCCGCCGCGAGCGCGGAGCTGATCGCCGAGCTCGCTCCTGCGCTCGCTTGCGCCTGTTGGAAGCGGTCGATCGCCTCGGCGAACCGTCGCTGCATCAGCAGTTGCAAGCCATCGAACGGGATGCGCGCCCCGCGCTGCGACGAGCGCTCGAGCAGCGGCGCGAGATGAAACCGGTGGATCGCATAGAGGAAGAGCTGCGCGCGAACCTGCTCGTAGAGGTTGCTGGAGCGCAGCCGCAGCGCATCGAGCGCCGTGCATTCGGCGAGCAGCTCCGCCTGCGTGAGGCCGGCGATCGCACCGTCGAGTGATTGGTGGCGGCGCGCGTCGTCCGACGCGGTGAGGAGCGCGACGAGCCGGCTCACCGCGCCCGCTCGCGCGCGAGCAGCAGCTCCGTGATCTGCGCGAGCACGTCGTCGCGATCGCGTCCCGCGAGGGCGAGCGCGAGCTGTGCGATCAGCAGCCCGTACCGCTCGCCCAGGTTGAAGCGCACTGCTTCGACCTCGAGCGCGAGCCACTTCGCGCGGCCGGGCAGGGTCGCGAGCGCGGCCGTGAGCGAGATGTGGGTCGGGTCGGCGGCGGCGCGCACGGCGGCCGCGAGCGGTTCGAAGATGGTCGCCGGCAGCACGTGCATCCCGAAGAAGCAGAGGTAGTGGCCGGCGCGCAGCCCCGGCACGAAGAGCTTCTGCTCCGCCTCGGTGGGCGTCGGCTTCTCCAGCACCGCGTCGATCGCGAAGAGGCGCGCGTGCCCGGCGACGCGCGTCCCGCCGACCACGCCGTAGAGCGAGAGCTGCGACTCACGCGTCGCCTGTACCGCGGAGACCGCGGCTCCCTCGCTCTCCGCGACGGCGATCAGCTCCGCCGCGGCGCAGCGCTGGCCGCGCGCGAGGAACAGGTGATCGCCGATCAGGTGGAGGAACGGCTCGTCACCGACGAACGAACGCGCGTGCAGCAGCGCATCGGCATAGCCGCGCGGCTCGCGCTGCGGCACGAAGGTCAGCCGGCAGCCGAGGTCGCCGGCCGCCGTCGCATAGCGCATCGCGTCGTCGGGATGGACGACCACCGCGATCTCGTCCACGCCCGCCTGCACCGCCTCGTCGAGCACCAGACGCAGCGCCGACCTCTTCGTACCGTCGCGGTCGACCAGTTGTTGCAGCGGCAGCTCGCGCTGGTCGGGCGCGGCGGCGGTGACGACGGCTTTGCGGATCTTCATGGGCGGGGGATTGTAGGCCTACCGCACCGCCTCGAGCCGCCCTTCGGGCCACGGAGCGAGCTCGAAGACCCACGTCTCCGTGTCGGAGGGCAGCTCGGAGCGGCGTAGCACGACTTGGTCGCGTTCGAGCCGCCGCACGTGCTCGATGGTCGCAAGCCACTTCTCGATGCCGCCGAGGTCGTCGACGTCGGCGGAACCCGGCAAGGCGACGCGGTAGTGCATCGGGATGACGACGCGCGGAGCGAGCCGCTCGACGATCTCGCCGAGCCTTTGTGCGTCGAGGATGTGGCCGCGGTCGTCGATCGGCGCGAGCAGCACGTCGACCGGATCGAGCCGCGCGCACAGCTCGTCGTCCAACGGCGCCTGCACGTCACCCAGATGGACCACGCGCAGTCCCGCCACATCGACGGCGAGCACGAGGTTCGTCATCGGCTGACCGCCCGTGTAGCGCTGATCGTGCCGCGTCTTCAGTGCTTGCACGTGGAAAGGGCCGAAATCGACCGACTGCGCAGTCGGCGCATTGGCCGAGAGGTCGAGCGCGAGCCGACGCGGCGCGCCAGCGACCTCCTCAATGGCGTCATGGTCGGGATGGCCGTGCGTGATCGCGACGCCGTCCGCGAAGATCCACGGGAAGCGTGTGCCGAGCCAGTAGCGGCTGCTGAATGGATCGATGAGGAAGCGTGTCCCGTCATCCGCGGTCAGGCGGAAGCAGGCGTGGCCGAGGTGCTGCAGGCGCAGGGTCGCCGGCGGCGGGTGGTCGATCAGGTCGGCGGCGTCGCGCGGCCTCTGGTCGGGACGGACGACACCAGTGCGGACGAAGTCGGCGAGCGCCGCGGGACCGTCACGCTCGAAGAGGCGGCGGGCTTGGAGCGTGGCGAGACCACCGCTGCCCCTCTCTCCGCGCGTTTCCACGCTGCCGAGGCCGAGCTGGGCGTTCATCCACGACGCCAGCGCGAAAGGCCCGAATGACTGCGCCATCGACGCGTGCGATGGGTCGTCGATCAGGTCGAACGTCAGCTCCCCGAGCGCGGTCGGCGCGTCGACCAGCCCGGGAACGGCGATCTCCACGCGCCGCAGCGCGATCCATCCCTCCTGCTCCGCCTCCACCGTCCGTTTCGCGCCGCCGTCGTCCGCATCGACGAGCACGACGAATGTCTCCGCATCGGCGAGGTGGAGCCGTTCGAGCGCGAGCAGCGTCTCCTGCGCCGCACCCGCCGCCTTCGCGAAGAGCTCCTCCGGCAGGCGCGGATCCCCGAACACCTCCGTGCGCCACCGCCGCGGTGCGCAACGGACCGATGCGTCGCCGGGAAACGACGCGAGCCAGGCCACCAGCTTCGCGAGGAGTGGATGGTCGACCGTGTGCGCGTCGAGGAACTGGCGGCCGCGCACGATCGCCGCGTCGCGCTGGCCTTCTCTCACCCGCTCCATCACGAGCCGGACGATCGGATCAGCGGAGTTCGGGTAGCTCGCGGCCGCGTCGTCGAGCTGCTGGCGCGCCTGTTTGCGGTTCTCCCAGAAGAGGCTCTCGGTCGCTTCGGCGAGGCGGCTTCGCGGCAGCGACGCGCTCGCGCCAGCGCGCCGTTCCAGCG
>CAYRQC010000743.1:0-5498 GCA_964426265.1 uncultured Phycisphaerales bacterium
CGGACGTCCTGGTGGACACGCAGATCGAAGCTCTGGCTGGTCGAACTCTGGCCATCGGTGACATCGAAGCGGACTGCGTGCGTGCCGAGATCGTTGTACTGCGGTGTCCAGGCCAGCTGACCGATCGAATCGATGGTCATGCCGGTCGGTGCCGTGGTGAGCCCGAAGGTGAGCGGACCCTGCGCGTCTTGAACGACCGGTGAGTAGTGCCACGCCGACCCGACCGCCGTCGCGGTGGCGGGAGCGCCGACGATGGTGAGAAACACCTGCGGGATCCCACCACCACCACCGCCGCCACCTCCGCCGTCACCGCAGCTCGCGCTGCTCACGATCGCGGCGAGCGCGAAGAGGACTCCGGTGCGTCGCATGGAGAAGGTCATCCGAGGGTGCATTCGCGGGAGAGGCGGAGAGTGAGTGCCGTCATTCTGTCGTCACGCGGCCGCGGCCGAAGCGCGCCCGTGCGAACTCGCGGCGCGGCGCATCTTCGCCGGATGGTCGGGGTCTCTTATGCTCGGGGATGCCCTTTCTCGAAAACCCGAGGAATGAGCCCCGCCCGATCGGGCTCGTGAAACCAAGGAGACCCTCTCGATGCTGAAGACGTTGATGGCGCTCGCCGCCTCCGCCGTCTTCGCGGGCTCGGCGCTCGCGCAGGACGGTGGCAAGATCCCGTGGAACCACGATCCGGCCGCCGCCATGAAGGAGGCCAAGAAGTCCGGCAAGCCGATGATGATGTTCTTCACGAGCCTTGGCTGAGGCCCGTGCAAGAGTCTGAGCGCAGGTGCGTTCAGCGATGAGGGTGTGGTGGCGGCCAGCAAGTCGATCGTCAACGTCTTCGTCGACTGCGACTGGGGCAAGAAGAACACCGACCTCTCGACCAAGTACGGCGTCCGCGGCTACCCGACGGTCATCTTCACCAACCCGAAGGGCGAGCTGATCGAGCCGCTCGGCGATCGCAGCCCGGCGGGCGTGAAGACGCAGATCGAGAAGATCGGCAAGAGCGCCAAGCCGGCGATCGAGACCTACGACGCGGCCGCCGAGATCGCCAAGAAGGACGGCAAGCTCGTCCTCTACTTCTTCGCGACGAAGGGCAAGGACTCGGAGGCGTTGCAAGAGGCGCTCTTCGACGAGTCGCTGCAAGAGGCGGTCGGCAAGTTCGTGGTCGTCCAGTCGCTGATCAAGCGCGACAACGCCGACGCGAAGCGCTTCGCCGTGGTCGGGTTCGAGCAGCCGGTGGTGCTGGTGCTCGACCCCAACGCCGAGAAGCCGGAAGCGCAGCCGCTGAAGAAGATCGTCGGCAAGAAGACGCCCAAGGAACTCCTCAAGGAGTTCATGGCGATCAAGATGCCGGAGAAGAAGCAGTAACCAGCGGCGGCGCGCTGAGAGACGGAAGAGACGAAAAAGCGGGACGGCGTGTCGGCACGCCGTCCCGCTCGTCACTCACCCGAGAGCCGCCGCCCGCTCAGAAGCGGTTCCAGAGGTACTGGTTCGTCACCTCGTGGTGGAACTGGACCTCGCCCGCCTTGACCGTGGTGCCGAGTGTCTTGGGGCTGCGTTCCGCGACCACCTGCTTCACCTCGGCGAACTTCTCGTGGACGCGCTCGCCGAACATCTCGAGCGTCCACTTGCTCTGCTTGAAGAGGCGGATGGCGTCGAAGATGTTGTCGGGCAGGAAGCGCGTGCGCGAGCGCTTCGCCTCGTCCTTCGGGTCGCTCGTCGGACCCTCGAAGCCGGTGCGGAAGAGCGAGTAGAGCGTCTGGTAGATGTTGGTGTCGGGACCGACCGAGCGCACCTCGATGCGCGCGCTGCGCTCGTTGCCGAGCGGGATGCGGATCATCGAGCCGCGATCGATCGGCGAGACCTTGATCTGGTTCGGCGCCTCGAAGTGCGGATCGAGCCGGCGGTAGGCGTTGACGCTCGGGTTCAAGATGAGGCAGAGGTCGGTCGCGCTGTTGAGGATGCGATCGATGAAGTCCCACGCCAGCTTGCTGACGCCGTCCTGCCCCTTGGCGTCGTAGAAGAGGTTCTTGCCGTTGCGGCCGACCGAGATGTTGGTGTGGGCGCCGCTGCCGTTGATGCCGGTCACGGGCTTGGGCAGGAAGCTCGCGGTCATGTCCATGCGTTGCGCGATCTGCCGGCAGAGCAGCTTGTAGAGCTGGAACTGGTCGGCCGCGATCAGCGCCTCGGCGTAGGAGAAGTTCATCTCGAACTGCGACGGTGCGACCTCGGGATGGTCCTTCTCGTTCGCGAAGCCCATCGCGCGCTGCGCCTCGGCGGCCGCGTCGATGAAGTTGCGCAGCGGGTCGGTCGGCAGCGAGTGGTAGTAGCCACCGGTCGAGACGTACTCGAAGGTCTCGGTCTCGTGGAAGTGGCGCTCGGCGTCGCGCCCCTTGAAGATGAAGCCCTCGATCTCGTTGGCGGCGAAGCAGACCGAGCCATCCTTCTCGTAGAGCTTGGTGAGGAACTCCTTCAGCCGCCCGCGCATGTCGGCGGGGTAGGGCTTGCCTTCGCGATCGAGCACCTCGCCGAAGACCAGCACCTTGCCCGGTCCAAAGACGTCCGACGGCAGCCAATACGTCGCCGCCCAGTCGACGCCGAGCCGCAGGTCCGACTCCGACTGCTGTGAGAAACCGCGGATCGAGCTGCCGTCGAAGGTGAGGTTGTCGAACGACTTCAGCAGGAACTTCTTGTCGTAGTCGAGCATGTGCAGCCGACCTTCGAGGTCGCTGAAGCAGACCGTCACCGCCTTGATCCGTTTCTCACTGCCGAGGTACTTCACGCGATCGGCCTGGACCTTCTCTGGCGCGACCCGATCGAGGCGCTGCTGTTTCGCCTCGAGGTTCATCTCTTCGAGCTTGTCGTACGGGATCTCGAGGAAGTCGCGCAGGCTCGTCGGTTCCATGGGAAGCGGGCTCCTTGATTGGTCCAGCGGAAGGGTTGCGTGGCTGGCCGTCAGCTCTCGGTGGTTGGTCATCAGGCGCCGGTTCGTGATCGCCGCCAAAGCCACGGGTGCGGCGTTCTTATCTCAAGAGTCGGTTTCTTAGCAATAAAACTTGAGTTCGTTGGTCTCAAATAGTGGTTGCTTACTCGTGGACACCGGCTCTCTGACGTAGCTTCAAAAAGAGCTTATTCCGAACCCATGAGTGCGCCATTCAACCGACCCGTTGTCGCGACGGTGTGCCTCACGCCGGTGCGGTGTACGGATCCGGGGATCCTACGCCGACGTTTTCCGCACTCTCCTCGCCGCCGCCCGTTAGCTTTGCACTACAAAGTAAATGTGCTACTTTGCCGTCCAAAGCGAGATCCCATGCCACCCGACGCCACCCCGTCCTGCGACTCACCTGCCCCGCGCTCCCGCGAGGAGCTCACGCGAGCGATCAGCCGACCGTACGCGCTCTTCGAGGTGGTGCTCGCCTCGCCGGAGCGGCTCGCCGCCAACGCCGAGCGCGGCGTGCACCTCGGGCCGCTCTTCGCGGTCTTGCTCCTCGCCAGCACCGCCTTCGCGCTCCCCTACGGTTGCGTGATCGGATGGGGGGCTTGCTGGAAGGTGACGGCGCTCTTCCTCGGCTCGACGCTGATCTGCGTGCCGTCGCTCCACGTCTTCGCGACCTACCTCGGGCTGCGCGTGAGCCTCAGCCAGCTCCTGGTCTTCGCGCTCGCGATCCCGTCGGTGGCCGCGCTCGTCACCTTCGGCTTCGCGCCGATCCTCGGCTTCCTCAAGCTGACGATGGGCGATACGGGCGGCGACGTCCCCTGGGAGAGGCTCTCCGTCTTCCTGCTCTGCGGGGCGCTCCTTGCCGGCGTCGGGCAGCTCTGGCGCTGCCTCGAGACGGCGCCCGCGGCGCGCTCGCAGCGGCTGCTGCTGCTCGTGCTGCTGGCGTGGCACGGTGTCTTCTTCTACGTGCTCGCGCGCATGGCGACGGTGCTCGAGCTCTGGTGAACGCGCGCGCGTCGACCTCGTCGCTTGCATCGTCTGCGACATCTGCGGCATCTGCATCGTCCGTGTCGATCGCCCGCCGGCTGCTCGTCACGTTCGGCTGCGCAGCGCTCTACGGCGGTGCGATCGGCTGGGCCCACGACACGCTCTACGCGGAGCGCGATCTCCTCAAGTTCCCGCTCCTGATTGCGACGTCGGCCGCGCTCTGTTCGGTGAGCTTCTGGATCACCGCGCTGCTGCTGCGCATCGACGTCGGCTTCGTCGCCGCGCAGCGCATGGCCGGAATGCTCTACCACGATGCGTCGGTGCTGCTCGCGAGCCTCGCGCCGGTCGTCTTCTTCCTCGCTTGTGTGCTGCGCGCGACCGACGACGGTGTGCTCGGCGACTACGACTTCTTTCTCGGCGCGAACATGACCGCCATCGCCGCGAGCGGAGCACTGGCCCTGCTGCGGCAGGTGCGCGCGTTGCGTTCGGCCCGGCCGATCTCCCGCGCCCGCGCGAGCGCCGTCGCCGCCGTGTGGCTCGCTCTCTCGCTCCTCGTCGGCGGACAGGCGGCGTTCTGGATGCGGCCGTTCTTCGGCTACCCGGCGACGCGCGGCGTCCGGCCGCCCTTCTTCATGGGCCGCGAACCCGACCTCCGGGGTGCCACCAACTTCTACGAAGCGGTCCTGCAGATGACGACGCGAAGGGCGCTGCCATCCGACCTGCAGGAGCGCATCCGCAAGCTGGCGCGCTGAAGACTCGATGTGCCGATCGAGCTGCGGTTCGCCGCTGTCCTGGGCGTCGTGGTCGACCTCCTGCTCATTGCTGCGAGATGTGGAACATCTCGAGCCCGCCGGTCCATTGCGCGGCGTCGCTGCTGGCGCCGAGCGCGTAGGCCGGCAGCGGGCTCATCCCCGACGGACCGACCATCCCGTTGAAGCCGAGCGCCGACAGGTAGTTGCCGCCGTCCGGATCGGAGAACCCACCGTCACCGCTGTCGAGGCCGCCGGCACCGGCGAGCATGCGCGCGCTCGGATAGGAGAGGTGGCCCGCGCCGCCGGATGGGATCGTGCTCGAGGAGTGGGAGGCCTCGATGATCGGATAGTTGGCGTCATGGCTGACCACGCCGGCCAGGTGTGACGAGCCCGAGCCGCCGAAGAGGCCGTGAATCTTCGCACTCGCCCGGAATTGGAACTTCTGGTTTTGCGCCGACTGTTTGGGATCGACCGTCGTCACGTTGATCGGGAATGAATAGTGCAACGAGAGATCACCGTTGCGCTGCTGATGGACCTGCAGTAGTCCGTCGTTCCACTTGCTGAAATCGGGCTTCGCCTTGCCGCTGGCCCACATGTATCCCGCGTAGGCGATCCGCGCGTTCTCCTTCATCTGTGGATCGAGCGGACTGTTGGCCGAGACTGCGGCCGCGAACACACCGGTCGCGACCCAGCCGCTCTGCATGTAACCCTCGGAGAAGGAGAGCAGCATGTCGCCGACCATCAGCGCGTCCTTGTTGCCGGTCTCCTTCCCGTACAGGTAGAGCGCGCCGCCCGCGATCGCGGCATAGGCGACCCAGCCGCCGGGT
>CAYRQC010000744.1:0-12540 GCA_964426265.1 uncultured Phycisphaerales bacterium
AGGTTGCGACGGGCGCGCACCCGCCGGTCGCCGAAGTGGTGACTGCGTTCGGGCCGCTCGCCGATGGGGTCGGCGGGCTCGCGGCGATGGCGCTCGTGCTGATCGCGCTGTTGGTCGGCACCTTCGCCCTCGTGCGGGAGCGCGATCAGTGCAGCCTCCCGTTGCTCGTGCTCGCTCGGCCACGCGGCGCCGTCGTCCTCGGCAAGGCGGTCGCGACCTGCCTCTATGTGATCGTCGCCTTTGCCGCGCTCTTCGTCGCCGCGTTCGCCGCCGCCGCGCTCGGCCACGATTTCACCGCGATCGTCGAAGATGGCTACGTGATGGCGAGCGCCGGCGAGCAGTGGCTCGAGACCGCGCGCGCCGTCGCGGCCGGCATCCCCGCGCTGCTCTGCTGCGCCTGCTTTGGCCTCTTCGTCTCGTCGATCGCGACCAGCGTCGGCGCGGCGGCGGTGGCGGCGATCGTCCCGTTCACGCTGCTCGCCTTGTTCCAGAGCACGCTCGGCGCCGCCGCCGACAAGCTCTTCATCACTTACGCGCCGTTCTTCAGCGAGCACGCGCCGCTCACCCGTTTTGCGAAAGTCGCGCGCGCCTTCTCCGACACCCATTGGGAGTCGGGCGAGCTGGCGCGTGCGGCGCTGGTGCCGAGCGGCGAGGCGGTGCTGTTCCTTTTGCTCGCGTGGGTCGCGACGCGGCGGCGCGCGGCGTGAGAGGGTGTGATCCATGACGACGAAACGCACCGTCCGAACGATCGCAGCTCGTGCGAGTGACGGCGAGCTGAAGATCGTCCCGCTCACACCCAAGCAGTGGCCCGACTTCGAGCAGCTCTTCGGCCCGCGCGGTGCCTGCGGCGGTTGTTGGTGCATGACGCCGCGCCTGACCCGACGCGACTATGAAGCCAACAAGGGCGAGAAGAACCGCCGCGCGATGGAGCGACTGGTCCGGCGCGGACCGCCGCCGGGACTGCTCGCCTTTCGTGGTGGCGAGCCGGTCGCGTGGATCGCCGTCGGGCCGCGCGCCGACTACCGCTTGCTTGCCGGCTCGCGCGTGCTCGCGCCGCTCGACGAGCAGCCGGTCTGGTCGATCACTTGCCTCTTCCTCCGCAAAAACGCCCGCCGCCAGGGCCTCTCCGCGCGCTTGATCGGCGCCGCCGCCGAGTTCGCCGCGAAGCAAGGTGCGACGATCGTCGAGGGCTACCCGCAGGATCCGACGAAAGACACCATGCCCGACGTCTTCGCATGGACCGGCATCGCGTCCGCCTTCGCCAAGGCCGGCTTCACCGAGGTCGCCCGCCGCTCGCCGACGCGGCCGATCTATCGCCTCGCCGTCGCGGCCGGCGCCGTGCGTGCGTCTCGCTCCCGATGACCGACCCGGTGGGTTTGTGCCAGGCACAGATCAGTCACCGAGGGTGCCGTGAGAACGTGAGGAAGGTTCGCAGCGTGGGCTCCAGGTCGAGCGAGGACAAGCCTTGCAAGGCGCTCAGAACGAAGCCCGGTAAGGACGCACCAGCGGGCAAGGGAACACTGGCGAGCCCGATCAACAGAAAGATGCGGCGAATCGGCCCAACGCAGGCGCAGCCGGCAGCGACCATCTGGGGTTCTCGCTCACGCTCTAAGCGTCGCGTCCGCGCAAGCGCGCCTATGATCGCGCCCCCGCGTCACGCGGCGATGATTCAGGGCCCGACCATGACCCAGATCTCGACCAAACCACCGAGCGGAATGCGCGACTTCCTGGCACCGGAGGTCGCGCGCCGGCGCCACGTGGTCGGCGTGATCCAGCGCGTCTACGAGTCGTTCGGCTTCGTGCCGCTCGAGACGCCGACCATCGAGAACCTCGCGACACTGCTCGGCAAGTATGGGCCGGAGGGCGATCAGCTCCTCTATCGGCTGCTCCACCGGCGCGAACGACTCGCCCGCGCGCTGGCGACCGGCTCCCCGACCGAGCTCGACCTCTCGGACGAAGGGCTGCGCTACGACCTCACGGTGCCGCTCGCCCGTGTCGTCGCCAACTACGGCGAGCTGCCCGCTTTCTACAAGCGCTACCAGATCCAGCCGGTCTGGCGCGCGGATCGGCCGTCCAAAGGGCGCTTCCGCGAGTTCTGGCAGTGTGATGTCGATGTCACTGGCACGAAGTCACTGGTCGCCGATGCCGACGTGTGTGGTGCGATCGCGACGGTGCTGCGGGAGCTCGGTTTCACCGAGTTCAAGATCCAACTGAACCACCGCGAGCTGCTGCGCGCGCTGGTGACCGAGGCCGGAATCGCGCCCGAGCAGGAGGGGCCGGCGCTGATCGCGCTCGACAAACTCGACAAGGTGGGCGCTGACGGTGTGCGCGCCGAGCTGGTGGAGAAGGGGATCGGGGCGGACGCGGCGGCGCAGCTGTTGGCGGTGCTCGAAGCCGCGCGCGCGCCCGATTTTCTGGTGACGCGGGCCAAGGAGACGGCGAAGCCAGGAGCGGCCGCCGCCGGCGAGCTGGTCGAGCTGCTCGCGATTGCCGCCGGCAGTCCGGCGGCCGCTCACCTCGTCTTCGACCCGACCCTCGCGCGCGGCCTTTCCTACTACACCGGCCCGATCTTCGAGATCACCGTTCCCGGACTCGCTGGCTCGATGGGTGGCGGCGGCCGCTACGACGGGTTGATCGGGATGTTCAGCAAGCGGCAGATCCCGGCGGTCGGTTTCTCGCTCGGGCTCGAGCGGGTGCTGCTGGTGATGGAAGAGCGCGCCATGTTTCCGCCGCTTGGCGTCGGGCCGCAGCTCCTGCTCTGTCGTTTTCCCGAGGTGGCTGCGACCGCGGCGGTCGCCGTCGCCACCGTGCTGCGCGCGTCCGGCCTGCGCGTCGAGCTCTTCGCCGACACGCCCGCGCTCGGGAAGCAACTGACCTATGCCAATACGATCGGCGTCCCGTTCGCGGGCATCCTCGGCAGCAACGAGATCGCAGCGGGCACGCTCATGCTGAAGAAGCTCGCGACCGGCGAGCAGCGCATGCTGCCGCTCGCCGAGGTTGCTGCCGCGGTGGACGCCGCTTCAGTGAAAGTGGGCTGACCGCTGCGCGGCTCTCCGTCCGCCGCCGTCTTCGCAACCGGAAGTCGCGCCGAGAGCTCTTTCGAGACGTTGCTCAGCTCGCCCGCGCCGTCTTGCTCTTCTCTTCGTCCGTCCAGAGGTCGGCGACCCGCTCTTCCCACGTCGGCAAAGGCGCCAGCGCGTGGCTTGGAAGCGGCTCGTACCAGAACGCGGCACAGCTCCAGTCGTCGGACGTCTCGCAGAGCTTGCCGTCCTTCCAACCGAGCTGCTGCACCGTGACGCGGATCTCCTGGTGCCAGAGCACCGGATCGGGCAAGTGCCAGCGGTACATCGACAAGAAGTGACTCTGCCGGAGGCTCACACCGTGGTAGAGAGCCGGCACCGGTTGCGTCGCGTTCGCCAGCTCACCGCGCGGCGCACCCTGTAAGTCGTCCGCGAGACCGACGTAGTCCTCGATCCCTGGCCCGCACAGTGTGGGAAAGGCGGCGTCGCCATCGATGAAGACCTTCACTTCGCCCTCGCTGCCGCCGCAGTCGTGGAGCGTTCGTACACCCAGCACGGCGCCGAGATAGCGGCCGCGACCCTGACGCAGGGGCAGGATCTCGAAGTCGCGGCCGCGCGTCGTCGGATTGTCGCGACGGAAGGTGACATGGAGGCGGCCGATCGTCGAGTCGTGGGCGTCACCGAGTGTGACGGCGAGCTGGAACGCGAAGGGAATCTCGTCGTCGCCGTCATTGGTGAGTGTGACGCGGACGCGCGTGCGGAACGGCATCGGCAGCCAGCAGTTGAGCCCGCCGTGCGCCCCGACCGAGTGGGCCGCGCTCGTGAACGGCACGACCTTGCCGTGCGCGAAGCCCATGAGATCGCCGAGCGGGCACTCGATGCTCGGTTGATCCTGGTCGTCGTACCAGACGCGCACGACGAGGCTGCGGAGCACGATCGGTGAGGGCATCGTCGTGCACCCGAAGTGGCGGATCGTGCCGGGTCCTTCGACATCGGCGAGCTGCAGGGTCTCGCGTGGCTCGATCAAGCGCGCGGGTGCGCCCTTGCGGCCGACGCCGAGGTGGCTCTCCGTGCGACCGCCCATGCCGGGACCGCCGGCTGGGTTCTCGAAGTTGATCCAGCGCGTCTGGAGCTTGGGGTCGAGGAGATAGGGAAGCAGGGGGGCGTCTCGCGGCAATCGCGCCAGGTCAGGGACCAGGTGAGGCGACGATGTGAGGCGCCATCATCGCCGGCACCTGCGCGTGTCCAGTGGCTCGACCTGCCGCGTCCACCGGGAATGTTCTTCCGCGGCGTTGGCGCGACGCGCTCGTGTCCTGCGGCGTCGCTGCTGCCGTTCCTACAGCCCGAACACCCGCCCTTCGTCCAGCACGTGCATGCCCGCCGCGATCACCGCGCGCGCCGCCTCGCCGCCAGGGTCGGCGGCGGCGTTGGTGTGATTCAGGTGGGTGAAGAAGATCTTCTCGCGAGTGGCGAGCGGCAGCTTGGCGAACCGGGCGATCGACTCGACGATGAACGGATGTGGGATCGCTTTCATCGAGCGTCCGGCGATCTCGCCATCCGCGAAAAAGCAACCGTCGATCAGCGCGATGTCGACTGCGGCGAGCGCCTCCTCGATGTGATGAATGCCACCGTTGTTCTCGATGTTGCCGCCGTCACCACCACCACCGTCGTTGCCGTCGGGCGCAGTCCAACCATCGAATGCCTCCCACTTGTCGATGTCGGGCAGGTAGAGCAGGTCGCGGTGCGGGCCGTCGATCACGAAGCCGACGGTGTCGGAGAACTCGTCGCGATGGGGGACGCGAAAGCAGCGAACGGCGAGATCGGGCGCCAGCGCCACCGCCACTGCCGGGTCGAGCTCTTGCAACGTCAGCCGCCGCTCGTCGACCATCAGCTTCCACGGGCCGTTGTCGCGCAAAAACTCCGCGAAGCGCGGCGTCACGAACGTCGGCAGCTCCTTCACCGCGAACGCCTCGCGGCCGAGCTGGAGCAGCCCGCCGTAGTGGCCCATGTGCGCGTGCGTCAGGAACAGCGCCTCGAAGAGCGGCGGCCGTGGTTCCTCGATGTGGCGCGACGCCGGATGGCCGCGCGCCACTTCCATCTGCTCCTTCAGATCGGGTGTGCAATCGAAGAGATAGCGCCGTCCGTCACGCGGATCGCAGAGCAGGAGCGACGTGACGAAGCGGCGCTTCGCCGGATCGCGCCGCGCATCCATGCACGCCTGCGCGTCGCATCCCAGGTGGGGCAGCCCGCCGTCTTGCGCGGTCCCGAGCACCAGGACGTAGGGAGTGCTGGATGGCAGCGCGGTCGGCTCGACGAGCCCCGGCGCCGCGGGGCCTCCATCGTTGGGAGGATCCGAAGTGCAGCAGAGCAGCGCGGCGCACCACGCGAGCGCCACGCCGATGGGTCGAACCGGGGGGTGCATGCACCAGATCATGCACGAGACCGGAGCGGTTCGGTCCAGTTCATGTCTGATCAACGCTGGAAGCCGATCCGCTGGCGTCGGCGACTGAGCCGCGGGTTGATCAGGTGCCGGAAAGCGCGGAAGACCTCGTGGAACTGGCCGTCGTAGCGGTGCTCGAGCTTGCGGATCTTGCGGGCGAGCTCGTCGTTGGTCTGCAGCAGCTCGCGGAGCCGGACGAACGTGCGGACGATGAGGATGCTGGCGTCGATGGCGCGCCGGCTGGAGAGAACGTTCGCGAGCATCACCGCCCCGTGTTCGGTGAAGGCGAATGGAGCGAAACGACGGCCACCGCGGCCATCGTTTGAGGTCGCAATCTGCGACCTCAAAGCGGACCACTCCTCCTGCGTCAGCTCGAAGACGAAGTCGCGAGGAAAGCGGGCGAGGTTGCGCCGCACCTGCTCGTTGACTCGCTTCGTCGTCGTCCCGTAGAGCGAGGCGAGGTCGGAATCGAGCATGACGCGGTGCCCGCGAACGACGCGGATGGTGCTCTCGACCTGGGCAATCGAGACGTGTGCCAGCGAGGATCGGGAAGACGGCATCGGTGGCCTCCAGAGGGACTCCGGGCCTCGTTCGGCGCGCACGGCACTCCGATCGGACGAGGCTCTGGATGAAGGAATGCCGCCGACTGCACAAGTGGAACAGGCGGCCGACGCCCCCGGGGCGCGGCGGGCTGCCGAAGTGGAGCTGCCGGGTGTCCGACAGAAGCTCCGCCGGCAGCTTCGCCGGCAACGCCGCGGCGGAGACGGTCAGCGCGCTTGCGGCCAGCATCGTCGCCACCGACGATGGCCTCATCATGCAACGGCTTCGCGGCGCGCGCTGGATCGCGGCGGGAGCAGCGCTCCTCGGTGCGGTCGTGATCGCCGGCTGCGCCACCGGCCCGCTGCTCATGCCGCCGCTGTCGAGGAACGAGCAGCCGCTGCTGCTCGACGGGCAAGTCGAGCTGGCTCGCCGCTACGCGCCGTGGATCCTGAACGAGGTTGCCACCGACGGCGGGCGCCAGGATCTGCCGACGCGGGCCGACTTCGACGGCAACCTGCGCGGTGACGACAACTGGGAGAACCTCGCCCGCTTCGAGCTTCCGCCCGTCGTCTACTACGCGGTGGTGGAGAGCACGACGCACTGGTTCATCACCTGGCACCTCTTCCACCCGCGCGACTGGAGCCGCATCGACCTCGGCCTCAACATGACCCACGAGAACGATGGCGAGAACCTCCAGGTTGTCGTCGCGAAGGCGAACGGGCGGGTCGTGCTCCTTTTCACGCAGGCGCACTATCGCGGCGGCGTCTATGCGAATCGCGACAGCGGCTTCGCGGCGGGCAGCGAGGAGATCCGCGGACCGCTCGACTTGGTGGACGACGCCGGGCGGCCGGCGACGGACGGCACGCACGCAGTCGTCTTCGTCGAGCGCTGTGGCCACGGCATCTACGGCCTTACCGACCGGCGTGACGAGGTCGAGCTCGGCGCCGACGGCGCTGTCCGTTTCAGCGGCCGTGGCTTCGTGTTACGTCCAGCCGCAGCAGGGGAGGAGATGACGGAGCCGCGGCTCGATTCGCTCGACGTGTGGGTGGACGCGACGGCAATGCCCTATGCACTCGCCTCGAGCATCGCCACTTTCTGGCCGGGGCTCGATCGTGGCTGTCTCGTCGGCGAAGGCGGTCTATTCGACGGCGCACTACGGCTCGTGACGCCAGAGGTCACCATCGACGTGCCACGCTACTACGAGGCGGACCGCTTCAGCGGCCCGCTGGGCTCCGATCGCGGGATCTCGCCATTCGCGGTCGACTTCGGCTTCGGCGAAGGCGAGGTCGGAGCGCTCTTCTTCGACCCCGCGCGTCGCTACGCCCGTTGCCTCACTGTGCCGCGGTCGTGGTCGATCAACTACGTCGCGTACCCGTTCGTACGCAGCGAAGGGCGTTGAGTCGGCACGCGTCCTGAGCCGCACTGCTGGTCACGTGCGGCGCGTCACTGGGCGTGTAAAGATCGCAATTTGAAGTTCATTGTCTTGGGTGCGAGAGCGGTCCGGAACCCGGAACCGATGCCGATGAAGAGGAACGGAATCGGCAGGAGGATCGCCAGCACGATCTTCCCGCCGGATGTCGACACGTTGATCGTCGTCGCGGGCGTGATCGTCTCGTACCCGGGCATCGAGACCGAGATCGTGTGGATGCCATTAGGAAAGTTCTTGGCGCGCAGTTTGGCTGGCGTCTTGAACCCCGATACGACGCCATCGAAGAGGATGTCGGCGCCACTTGGTTCGGAGGCGACGTGGAATGACGAGCAGCTCGAGAGGATCAGCAGCGCGAGACCGGTGACCAGTGCGGTCCACGGATTCCGATGTCGGCGGGTGATGGGGACGAATCGAGGGCGCGAGAGTCGTTGATCGAGTTCTACGGATGTAGGCATCGCTCTGTCGCTCCGTTGGAGTTGGATGTCGCTGACGGTCTCCGCGGGTCGGCCCGTGACCAACGGCAGGCGTCGTGGGAATCGACGCACCGCAATCGTAGCTTCGCGCGCGTCTGACCGGTGAATCGCGAGCGGCGTTGAGCCTGAGTCGTGATGAGTCGATCCCGCAACCATCGCGGGCTTCGGTCATTTCGCAACCACCGGCGCCGCCAGCCACCCAGTCGGCGCCCGACTCAGTGTCAACAGCGCGAACGCCGTCCCATAGTGGTAGTGGTAGTTGTAGAGCGGGTAGTCCCAGAACGAGCCGTCGGGCTGGCGGCAGTAGAGGACGCCGCGCGCGAGATCGGGGAAGAGGCGCTGCTGCGTTTCCGCCGGCAGCTTCTCCTGCAGGACGAGCGCGGCGTGGTAGAAGCCGTAGAGATAGAAATAACCACTGATGTTGTACCAAGCCTCGTGCGGTACCGGGCGGCGGACGGCGATCTGCTGGAAGCCCACATACTTCACGGCGAGGTTGTCGAGCGACTCGAGGTAGGCACCGGGCTTCGGCGCGCGGCCGAAGCAGTCGAGTGCATAGAGATTGCCCGGAGTGCGGCACGCGGAACCCTTCGGTTCGTTGATGCCACGGCGCGGCATCTGCCACAGGTAGCGGCCGTAGAGGAACGAGCCCTCGGGGGTCTGGTCGAGCGCGAGGCGCGCGACGGCCTTGTCGACCACGCCGGCCGGCGCCGCGAGGCTGACCTTCTGCGCACGATCGATGCCGATCAACACGGTCGCGGTGGTGAAGCTCATCTCCGAGTCGCTCGGTGGGATCGATTGCACGCGGAAATCGAGGTAGCTGAAGCCGCCGTCGAGGATCTGGTAGTTCGGCAGCCGGTCGAGCATCTGTTGGCTCGCGGCGAGAATGGCGGCCTTGCGTGGGGTCATCCGGATGGCGGGCGAGCCACTCGCCGAGCGCCTGCAGGCCGTAGCCGAGTGCCCACGTGTTGTAGAACTCCATCCCGTTCGGCCGCCGGACGTGATGGTGCGCAATCAGGAAGTCGAGCCCCTTGCTCGCTGCCGCCGCCGAGGCGTCGTTGGGTCGAACACACTCGTCGAGCGCCATGACACAGAGCGCCGACGTCGCCACTTGGAACGCCTCCAGCGAGTCCGGCACGGTCGCGAGGATCTCGTAGGTGCGTGGGCTGTGGTAGGTCCCGAACGAACCATCCTTGCCTTGGTTGGCGATCAGCCAGTCGCGTGCTTCGTCGATGGCGTGGAGGACACCGAGGCGAAGGTCTTCGCCGCGAAGCTGCATCGCGTCGGGACCGAACGTGTGGTCGTCGGAGGACGCGCCGCCAACGCCGTTGTCGCCTGTGCCACCAACGGCGCCAAGTCCGCCGCCGAGCGCAATCAGCAATGCCGCAATCACGGGCCGCCCTTCTTCGGTAGCTCGATCACGACCTTGCAACGCATCCCGGCAACCCAGCTCGGCTCCACCGCCTCGAGCTCGACGGTGCCGTCGTAGACGTTCTCCGGCCCCGAGGCGCTGCGCGGGCTCGGGAACCGGTCGTAGTGGAGGCGCCCAACGAGCGTGCGCTCGGGATCGGCGGCCGGGATCACTTTCACGGCCATTCCCTGGTTGAGCTTCAGCACGGCAGCTTCCGGTACGTCGATCGCGATCTCCATCGCGCCCGGCTTGGCGATCGTGAAGAGCGTCGCGTGGGCCGCGGCTCCGCCGCCGACCAGGTGGCGCGGCGCCGCGTGACCCGGCTTGTAGTCGTCGCTGCCGCCGTGCAGCAGGAACCCCGACTTCTGCGCCCGTACGGTGAGCCGCTCGCGGTCGCGCCGCAGCTGTTCCACCCGTTCACGTGCCATGGTCATCTCCGGGTCGAGCCGCGCGAGGTTGTCGTCACGGACGCGCTTCTCCATCTCCATCGAGCGGCCAAGGCGCTCGCGGTTGGTGCGTGCATCGCGGACACTGCGCTTCTTCGCCTTCGCGATATCCGGCTCGTTCACCTCCTCGTCGATCTTGCGCCGCGCCTTCGAGATCTCGTAGTTCGCCTCGCCGCGCGCGAGCTGCCGGCGCGCCCGCTTGAGGACGATCTCCTCGGTCGCGTCGGTGAGCTCGTCGGCGGTGTACATCTTCTCGAGCTGCGAAAGCTCGTCGCGCTGGTCTTCGAGGCCATCCTTCTGGAAGGAGTCGGTGAGCTCGATGCCGCGCCGCTTGAGCTCCAGCTCGGTCTTTTCGTAGAGCGCGAGCGCCTTCTCGGCGTTCTCCACGGCCTCGGTCGCGTCGGCGGCGCGCTGATCGGCGGCCTCGATCTCGAGGCGCGCCTGCTCGCGCGCGTTCTGGTGGCGGATCTCGGTCGAGCGCAGGTCGCGCTCCGCGGCACGGATCGCGTCATCGATCGCATCAAGCTCGAAGCGGGCGAGCAGATCGCCCTCGCGCACCGGCGAGCCGTGCGCCACCACCTCGATCAGCTCGAGCGGCCCCTGGTACGTCTCGAGGTCGAGCTTCACCTCGGCGGCGTCGGCGGGCACGAACGCGCCCGGGCGTTCGATCGGAGCGGGGACCTCTTGCAGTGGTTGCACGGGCGCCGCGGCGAGCACGGCCGCGCCGAGCACGCTCACCAGTACGGGAGACTTCCAGTGAATCGCGAGCACGATGAGTTTCCTCCGGGGTGACGGGTTCGGTTCGATCGTACGAGCCATGGGCGACTTCGTTGCGCCGACGCGTCGATGCGCCGACCCACCGGTCGGGGTGGCGGTCGGGATGCCGGTATCGTGCGATGGCGCGGCGATGAGTGGTTTGGTGAGTGAGTGACGCAGCCAAGTCTGCTCGGCGAGGACTCAGAAACGAGGATGAAACGAATGGCGGAAGCCGTGTGCAGTAGCCGTCGTCGGTGGTTGGCGAGCGGGTTGGCCGCTCTCTTTAGCGGCTGCGTCACCGTCACGGCGCCCGCACCGAACGAAGCGCTCGCTGCGGCACCGGCTTGGGAAGCACTACCGGCGGGCGAGCCCAAGCCGCGCGCCGAGGCGCCGTTTCTCGGACTGCGGCTCGCGGAGTCGGTCGCCGGATCGCTCGAGGCGATGGAGTTCCTGGCAGGGCTGCGCGTGGCCGAGGTGACCCCCGGATCGCCGGCGGAGGCGGCCGGCATCCGGGTCGGCGACGTCGTCGTTCGCGTGGAGGGCAGTGAGCTCGCCACGATCGATCAGTGGACCGCGCGCCTCGATGCCGCCAAGCCGGGCGACGCGTGGCACCTCGAGGTCGATCGCCAGGGTGCGCTGGTCGCCGTCACCGTGACCGCCGCGCGCCGCGCGAGTGAGGCATGGGAGCTGCCGCGCCGGTTCATCGAGCGCCGCAAGGCACGCTGTGTTGTCTCGACGGCAATGCAACCCGCCGCCGCCGACACAGGAGCAGGTATCCGCGAGACTGCAGAGAAGTCCATACCAGGAATCACACGGGAATACATAACAAACAGTAGACATGACGGTGTACAGGAGAGTACACAGAATAGTGCACAAGAATCAGCGTTGCTCGCGGAGCTCGCACCCGACAGCCCGCTGCTCTCCGCCGGATTGCAACCCGGCGACGCCATGGACGCCATCGACGGCCAGCCGATCCACTCCGCCATCGACTTCTGTCGCGCCATCGAGAGCCATGCCGGCGGCGACGAGCTCGAGCTCCAGTTCCAGCGCGCTGGTGTGGAGAGTCGCGTGACGGTGGAGCTCGCCACACCCGATCGCCAATTGACCGCGCTCACGCTCTGGCCACTCTTCTCGTGGGCCGAGCCGGTGGACGAATCGAAGAGCGAGTTCGCACTGCTCGATCTCTGGTTGATCTGGCTCTTCAAGCGCGAGCGCGTCGGCGAGACGTGTGAGACGAGCATCCTGCGCTTCATCCGCTGGGAGACCGGCGCCGGGGCGCTCACCGAGGAGCCGGGGTTCGGGGGCGGCTCGTGATCTGTTTCGACCTGCCGCAGTTCACCGAGTCGCGTATCGACGTCGGCACCGAGCACCACGAGTACCAGCTCAGTGATGTCGACCTCGATCAGCGGGTCGACCTGTTGGTGACGAGTGCACAGGACGGCGAGCGATCGCTCCGTTGGTGGCGCCAACGCGCCGACTCGAGCTTCGCGCCGCAGCCCGATTGGCAGCTGGTCGTGCCACCGGATGTCATCAGTTGGACGCTGCTCGACTTGCGCCCCGAGCCGGGCCGCGAGGTGATCCTGATGACCCGCAACGGCCTCTTCTCGCTGTCGACGACGAAGGCCGGCCTGCAAGGCAATCTGCGGCGCGAGCTGACCCTGCCGCTCTTTCCCGATCTCGCCGATCCGGGCAGCCTGAAGTGCTGGCGATTCACCGGCGACCTCGATGGCGACGATCGCGACGAGCTGTTGGTGGTGAGCGGCGAGGAGCTGGTCGTGCTCGCGGTGGCGAAGGGGGAGGGCGGCGCCCCGGGAGCAACGGGCAGCACGGGCACCGTGGCGTCGTCGCTCGTCGAGCGCGCCCGGATCGCGATCTCTCCCCGCACCGAACGGCGAGCCCGCGGGACGGTCGAGTTCGGCAACGCAGGCTTCCGGGCCGCGGGTGGCGGCGCGGCGTCGTCCTTCTTTCCGGGAGCTCGCTCGACGCGACCCTCGTTATTCGGGGAGCGGCTGCTCGATCGCCGCCGCG
>CAYRQC010000745.1:0-3198 GCA_964426265.1 uncultured Phycisphaerales bacterium
GGAGCCGTCGATCTTCCGGCAGCGCACCGTCGAGCAGAACGTGCTGGCGGTGCTCGAGATCCGCGGCTTCGCGCGCACCGACCGGCTGCACCGCTGTGCCGAGCTGCTCGACGAGCTCGGTCTCGCGCGGCTCGCCAAGCAGCGCGCCGACACGCTCTCCGGTGGCGAGCGTCGGCGGCTCGAGATCAGCCGCACGCTCGCCATCTAGCCGCTGCTGATCCTGCTGGACGAGCCGTTCGCCGGCATCGACCCCAAGGTGGTCGCCGAGCTGCGCCGCCTGCTCGCCCAACTGCGCGAGAAGGGGATCGGCATCCTGATCACCGACCACAACTACCGCGAGACGCTCGAGAGCACCGACCGCGCCTACGTCATCATCGAGGGCAAGGTCCTGCGCGAAGGGTCGCCCGAGGAGCTGCTGAACGATGTCGAAGTGCGCCGCCACTATCTCGGTGGCGAGGTCTCCGACCCGCATTGACAGCGTGAGCAGCCACCGCCGCGCACTGGCACCCTGCGTTCGGGCTGTTCGCATCACGTACGTAACGCAGACCCGCGGTGATCAGCAGGCACGACTGCTGGCAATTGCGCAGCCACTTCGGGGCAACCCCGAAGGCGCGCGGCCCCTTCCGGTCGATAGGTTTTTCAGGCAGGCGGAAGGGAAGAAGAGGAAGCGCCGATGAGCACGGAAAGTCTGCGCCCGCTGCACCATGCAGCGTCGGGCCCGGTCACGTCGCGATCCGCCGGCAAGATCCTCGTCACCGACGACGAGCCCGGCATCCGCCATTCGATCAAGCTGTTGCTGACGCGGCTCGGCCACGAGGTGATCGAGGCGGAGAGCGCCGATGCCGCGATCGAGCTGCTCGACCACCACCGCTTCGACCTCGTGCTCTCCGACATCGCGCTGCCCGGCAACCAGACCGGCCTCGACCTGCTGACACAGACGAAGCTGCGTTCGCCCGGCACCGACGTGATCCTGATGACCGGCCACTGCGACCTCGACTACGCGATCAACGCACTCAAGCACGGCGCCGACGACTACTTCAAGAAGCCGTTCCATTTCGACGAGCTGCGCCACGCCGTCGAGCGCACGTTCGAGCGGCGACGACTGCGCGCGAAGGCGCTCGAGCTTGGCCGCCTGCAAGCGCGCCACGAGACGCTGAAGGACGTGCAAGAGGAGTTCCTCCTCTCGCTCGCCGCGATGATCGACGCGAAGAGCCCCTACACGCGCGCCCACAGCGAGCGGGTCGGCGTCTACGCGCGGGCGTTCGGCGAGAAGCTCGGGGTCTCGACGCGCGAGCTCAAGATCGTGACCACCGGCGGCCGGCTCCACGACATCGGCAAGCTCGGCACGCCCGACTCGATCATCAACAAGCCGGGGCTGCTCGAGGACGCGGAGTGGGAGGTGATCCAGCGCCACCCGGTCTGTGGCGCCGACCTGCTGGCGCCGATCGCGATGATGAAACCCTACTTGTCCGTCGTCCGCTCGCACCACGAGAGCTTCGACGGCACCGGCTATCCCGACCGACTCTCCGGCGACCAGATCCCGCTCACCGTGCAGATCGTCAAGATCGCCGACTACTACGACGCGATCACCTCCGAACGCCCCTACCGCCGCCCGATGTCGCTGCGCGAAGCGTGCAACACCCTCGAAGGCGAGAGCGGTCGCGCGTTCCATGAGCCGTTGGTGCACGCCTTCATCGAGATGCTGGAGGTGGCACCGTGGCAGGCGCGGGATGCGGTCGGGGACGCGGCGGAGGCGGCGGCCGCGACGGGCCGGTGACGCGAGTCTTACCGCTGACATCGCGTAGGCCGCGGGCTTGATCGTTTCCACGATCGGCCCTAGCGTCCTTGCCCCTCGCGCCCGATCGGCCGCAACGGCAAGGAAGCGTCCGCCATGAAGGTCATCGTCTGTGTGAAGCGCGTGCCGAGCACGACGTCCCGGATCAAGATCGCGGCGGACGGCCGCTCGATCGACGAGACGGGCCTCGAGTTCGTGCTCGGCCCCTACGACGAGTTCGCGGTCGAGGAGGCCCTGCGGATCGTCGAGAAGCAGGGCGGCGAGGTCACGGTCATGAGCTTCGGCTCCGACGCCGTGAGCAAGGAGCTGCGCGGCTGCCTCGCGATGGGCGCCCACAACGCCGTCCACCTGCCGGCCGACGCGACGCCGCGCGACGCGCTCGCCACCGCCAAGGTGCTGGCCGCCGCGCTCCAACCGATGGCGCCCGACGTGGTCCTCTTCGGTCGTCAGGCGATCGACGGCGACCAAGGCCAGGTTGGCCTGATGGTCGCGACGCTGCTCGGCTTCGCGGCGCTCCCCGATGTGGTGAAGCTCGAGATCACTCCCACCACCGCCACCGCGCAGCGCGAGGTGGAAGGCGCGATCGAGACCTTCGAGCTGCCGCTCCCCTGCGTCATCACGACCCAGAAAGGGCTGAACGAGCCGCGCCTCCCCAACATGAAGGGGATCATGGCCGCGAAGAAGAAGACGATCACGACGACGGCAGCCATCGCTGCAAGCGCCACCACGAGCATCGAGTCGCTCGAGCTCCCACCCGAGCGCGCCGCCGGAAAGATCGTCGGCGAAGGCGCCGCCGCGGTGCCGGCACTGCTGAAGCTGCTGCAAGACGAGGCACACGCGCTGTAGGCCGATTCCGACGTACCGATCCGGGGATCCTACGCCGATGTTTTCCGCACACTCCCGAACACAGCCCCCGAGAGTCCCTGGAAGCCCGATCCCGATCGACCACTGCTGACCACTACTGAGACGCCGAGGCCCGCAAGCCTCATTGGAAGGATCGTGAACTCATGTCGTGCATCATCGCCATCGCCGAGCAGGCGGACGGGAAGCTGAAGAAAGTCGCCGGCGAGGTTGCATCTGAAGCGATGCGCCAAGGCGCCGCGTCGGGGCTGCCGGTGGTCGGGCTGACGATCGGCAGCGGTGCAGCGGCGGCCGCAAGGCAGCTCGGCGACTTCGGGGTGACGAGCGCGGTGGCGATCGAAGGCGCCGGCGTCGCAACCTACTCGGGTGAGGCGTTCGCAGCGGCGCTGGCGGCAGTGATCCGCGGCAAGGGCGCGAAGCTGGTGCTGCTTGGCGCGACGAGCTTTGCGCGCGATCAGCTCGGGCGACTCGGGGCGTTGCTCGACGCTAGCCCGGCGGCGGACTGCGTCGCGATCCAGTCGCTGGCCGCCGGCGGCGGTCGA
>CAYRQC010000746.1:0-2530 GCA_964426265.1 uncultured Phycisphaerales bacterium
CATGGGGCTGGTCTTCCGGGCGCGGCAGCTTTCGCTCAAGCGCGACGTCGCGGTGAAGATCCTGCCGTTCCAGTCACTCACGCTTCCGCGCCACATCGAGCGGTTCACGAAGGAGGCGCGCGCCGCGGCCCGCCTCCACCATCCCAACATCGTCGCGATCCACTCCGTCGGCCAGGACGGCGACATCCATTGGTTCGCGATGGAGCTGGTCGACGGGCCCGACCTCGCGAAGGAGATCTGCCGCCTCGCGGGAAAGGAGTCGGCGGCGAGCGCCCGCCTGCCACCCTTCGACGCGCGCGACTACCTCACGACCATCGTGCGCCTGGTCGAGCAGGCCGCCGATGCGCTCGCCTGTGCACACGAGCACGGCGTCGTCCACCGCGACGTCAAGCCACACAATCTCCTGATCGATGCGGCCGGCAACATGCGCGTGGTCGACTTCGGGCTCGCGCGCGACGAGGCACAGGGGAGCATCACCGCGAGCGGGGATCAGATCGGCACACCGTACTACATGAGCCCCGAGCAGATCCGGCGGAAGCTGCACAGCGTCGACGCGCGGACCGATGTCTACTCGCTCGGCGTGGTGCTCTACGAGCTGCTCACGTTGCGCCGGCCCTTCGAGGGCGTGACCTCGGCCGAAGTGTGGTATCGCATCGTCCACGACGAGCCGCCGCGCGTGCGCAAGCTCGCCCCGCGCGTGCCGGCCGATCTCGCGACCATCTGCAGCACGGCGATGGCGCGCGAGCTGGTCGACCGCTACGCGAGCGCGGCGGCGCTGCGCGACGACCTGCGTCGCTTCCTGCGCCACGAGGCGATCGCCGCGCATGCACCGTCGCTCCGGCGCCGGTCGGAGCGGTTCGTGCGGAGGCATCGCGTCGCACTGCTCGTGTCGACTGGAGCGACGCTCGCGCTGGCGACCGGGATCGGGATCCAGTCGTCGCTCGCGCGGTCGCGCGCGCTCGCCGCGGACGGCGCGCTGTTCGAGCGGGTGATCGCCTTGACGAGCTTCGACGCGGCGATCGACCAGGTCGTCGTCGCGCGCCAGCGATTGCTCGACCTGCGCGCCAGCGGCGATGACGCCGCGGCGGCCGTGGCGGAGCGTGCAACGAAGCTGCAGCTCCTCTTCGATGCGGACGAGCGCGAACGGCTGGAGCATGGCAAGGAGCTGTTGAAGCTCGGGATGGCCGATCGCGAGGCCCAGGAGCTCTTCGGAGCGTTCCGCTCGGCGCCATCGGAACGCGATCTCTCCGAGGCGATGCGGATCCTCGCGACCGCGCACACGCTCTATCCCGAGAATCGCGAGATCGCGCAGCTCGCGAACATCGAGCGAACGTTCCCGAGAGTCTCGATCCGGCTCGACGACGAGACCCTCGCGACGGCACCGCGCGCGAATGAGGCGCGCGCGTTTGTCCGCCCGATCGACGACGTCTCCTGTGTGGTCGGCCCTCCGATCGATCTCCACGCCGTGCCCGCGGCCGACGTGCCGGTCGCTCCGGGATACTGGCGGCTGGTCGTCGAGATCCCCGATTGGGGCTTCACGGAGATGACGCGCTACCTCGTGCCGAGCGTGAAGACGTACGAACTCGTTGCACACGTGCCCTCGCAAGCGGTGTGGCAAGTTGGCATGCAGCGGATCGACGGCGGCAACTTCGACTTCCGTAAGGAGTCGGAGCTCGGCTGCTCGCATGTACGCACGAGCGTGCAGCTCGAGGCGTACTGGATCGACGAGGCGGAGCTGTCGAACCGTGAGTTTGTGGCCTATCTCGAGAAGAGCGGAGTGCCGCCGCCGCTCCACTGGGTCGAGCTCGGCTACCAGGGCGACTGGCGGGCGTGGCTCGGGGAGCGGGCAGCGCCGTGGATCGACCTGCCGGTGACCGGGCTCCTTCCGGCCGAGGCGACACGGTGCGCCGAATGGCATGGCAAGCGGCTCCCCACCCACGTCGAGCTCGAACGCGCGGGCCGCGGTCCCGACGGCCGCATACTGCCTTGGGAGGGGCTCGCCGATCGGGAGGCCGCCGGGCATTTCAATGTCGACCGCCCCAGGCTCGGCACCGACGACGACGAGCCGGCGACATCGTCCGGCGCGCGGGAGCCGGCGGCACACACACCGGAAGCGGTGGCGCTGCGCGAGTGGAATCGCTACCTGCGGTGCGCGCTGCCGGTGCGCGCGGACGGCTATCGCCAGCTGCCGAGCGGGCTCTTCCACATCTTCGGAAACGTCGCCGAGGTGACGGAGAGCATGCTCATCGAGCCGGTCGAGGGACGGCTGATGAGCTTCCCCTGGACGCGTCTCAACCTCGGCGAATGCTGGAGCGCGCTTGCCGACGGTCACACGCTCGCGACGCACTCATACGAGGGAGTGAGCAGCGCCTACGTCCGCGACTTCATCGGGATACGCTGCGTGCGCAGCGCGATCGGCCCGATGCAACAACCGATGCGAAAGTGAGGATCCGCCATGCCGAACAAGCCGACGTACCACTACCAGCTCCATGCCATCGAGGTGACCACGCAGAAGCAACCGAAGTTCGAC
>CAYRQC010000747.1:0-3225 GCA_964426265.1 uncultured Phycisphaerales bacterium
CGGCACCGTGTCGGCGTCCGGCATGTCTCTCAAGTGATCGCGAACGCGGAAATCGATGACGCGGCCGGTCGACACCGACAATCCCAGCTCGGCCAGCGACGTCGGCAACCGGCTCATGGTCCGCCGGACCTGGTCGTGATCGTCGCTGGCGACCAAGTGAATGAACTGATTCGGGTCGGTGGGTGAGACCACTTGATGGTAGGGCACGATTCGCGACGACAGGTTCGTGTCGCCGCAACCGCTGCTGGTCGAGATGACAACGCTTTCGGGTGGCTGTGGGCTCTTCACCGCGTGAAGGATGATGTTCTCTTGCAGGACATCGTCGGCGGAGAATGCGGCCGACCTGGACGCGAAAACGTGCAGGCGACGAAGCGACATCTTGGGGAGGAACAACCGTCGGAACGGGTGGAAGTACGGCCCGTTGCAGAAGCTGCGAGGTGTGATCGAGACCAGCTCGCCTTCCGAGACCAGGAGCTTTTCGATCAAGGCCAGGAACGCGGTGTACAGGTTGCTCGTCTCGATCCCGATGGAGCTGAGCAAGCGGCGGGTCTCGGTGTCACTGCGAATCTTGCGATAGGGAGGATTGACGATGGCCGCGTCGAATCGCGGGAGCTTGGTTGCGAAGAACCCACCTTCGAGATCGGACACCGCCGCAGTGATGAAGTCCTCTTGATGCACGTCTGCAGCGAACTTGATCCCGGAATCCGCGCACTGCTGACCGCAGCGATCCAACGTGCGTCGCAACGCGGGAGCTACCGACTCGTCGACTTCGAACGCGGTGATCGTGATCTTGGTCGGACGCTGTCGCTGAAGGCACAGTCGCCGGATCAATGCCTCCGACAGCGAGCCGGCTCCGGCTCCGGCATCGAGCAGTCGCAGCTCACGCCACTGCGACTGGAAGAGTGACGCCATGAAGTCGGCGATCGGTTGAGGCGTGAAGAACTGCCCGAGCTCATGTTGTCGAGCCTCTTTCGTCGCGGCGGCACTCACGCGGCACTCTCCGACGCCCTCGAGGGCGCTTCCTTCAACGCCGGTCCAATCGATCCGGTGCAACCGCCAGGCCGCCCTCGGATCGGAGCATCGTTGCCGATTTCCCGACGGACGCAACGGGTCGACGACGGACCGCGCTGCCTGCGGAGCGGGTCAACGTGTGCATCGCCATGCACGACACCATTCGTCACCGGGACGAGGCTCGTCCGTTCGTCTCGTTACGGCGCGCCGAGCTTCTCGCGGCAGAGGGTGAAGAGCGCCCGCTCGACGTCGGTGAGCGGCCGGCTCGCGTCCAGTCGGGCGATCGTCGGTTCGGCGGCGGCGAGCTCGGCGTAGACGCGGGCGACGGCGCGCAGGTCTTCGAGCCGCTCGAAGCTGCTGGCGGTGGCGCGGCTCGCGGCGATGCGGGCGAGCGCGAGCTCTGGCGTCAGCTCGAGCAGTACGGTCAGGTCGGGCAGCGGCGCGATCGCACGACTCTTCGAGAGAATCGCGGCGACACTGACACCGCGCGCGCCTTGGTACGCGGCGGTCGACCAGAAGGTCCGGTCCTGCACGACCCACGCGCCGCGCGCGAGCGCCGGGCGGACGACCTCTGCGACGTGCTGCTCGCGGTCGGCGTGAAAGAGCGCCAGCTCCTGCTCGCCGTCGGTGGTGCGCTCTTTCGCGGCGAGAAGCTTGCGC
Source organism: uncultured Phycisphaerales bacterium (assembly GCA_964426265.1). Lineage (GTDB taxonomy): Bacteria > Planctomycetota > B15-G4 > B15-G4 > SIAN01 > SIAN01. The sequence goes on from CAYRQC010000747.1 coordinate 1,672, forward strand.
AGCTCCATGCCGGGGGGCGAGGTCCACGGCTCGCGCGTCGTGACGACTTCGCGGTTGGAGCTGCGCAGCGCTTCCGCGAGCCGCACACACAACGTCGTCTTCCCGGTGCCGTCGATGCCTTCGAGCACGATGAGGCGGCCGGGGGTGATGGGCGCGGGAGCCATGCGCGCCGGAGCTTACGCCGCGGTCGCTACTTTCTCCGCCCGCTTGGAACCGCAACGAACTTCGCTCGAGCGGCGCGTGCTGACCGGCACCGGATTGCAGATCGCGGCGCGCATCGCCTCCGCGTTCTGCTCCGCGTCGGCCATCGTGCTGATCGGACGCCACCTCGGCGACGAGGGGCTCGGCCGCTTCAACTTCCACTTCACGCTCTTCCTGATCGTCGGCGCGCTGGTCGATCTCGGCTCGATGTCGATCGCGGTGAGAGAGGTGACGCGGCGGCCCGATCGCGAACGGGAGGTGATCCGCGCAATCTTCCGGATCCGGCTGGCGACCACGGCGCTCTGCATCGCGATCTGCTGCTCGATCGCGTGGTGGAAGGAGGGAAGCGGGTGGGCGGCGTGGCTGCCGATGATCGCGTCGCTCCACTTGCTGGCGGTGGCACCCGGTGCTGCGGCGGCGTGGCTGCAGGCGCGCGTGCAGCTCACGGCGATCGCGGTCGCACCGATCGCGGGCTTCGGTCTCTACCTCGGCGCCGCGGTCGCGCTCGCGCGCGCCGACGTCCACGAGCCGGGCCTCTTCCTGGTTGCGTTCGGGCTCGGCATGACGGTGCAGGCGCTGGTGCCGTGGCTCGCGGCGCGCAAGGAAGTGCAGCTCACCGGCCCGACCGATCGCGCGTTGGTGCGCGAGCTCTTCTTCGCGATGCTCCCGCTCGGAATATCGGCGGCGGTCTCGACTCTCTACTTCCGCATGGACGCGCTGCTGCTGAACCACTTCTGGGGCGATCAAGCCAACGGCCGCTACGCGCGCACCTTCCCGATGCTCTCGCTCTCGATCGCGCTGCCGACCTACCTGTCGTCGGCGATCTTTCCGGCGCTGACGCGCGCGAGTGGGCAAGGCGCCGCGCAGGTCGCACGACTCGTGCGCCGCGCCGCGGCGGTGCTCGCCGGCTTCGCGCTCCCCGCCGCCGCCATGTGTTTCAGCTGGGGCGGCCAGATCCTCTGGCTCTTCTGGGCGCGCCACGGCCACGCCGAGCCACTCGCGGAGTTCATCGCAAAGAACCGCGACCTGATGCAGTGCGTGCCGGCGCTCGCCATCGCGGCGATCGCGATCTTCCTCACCTATCCGCAGATGCATGCGCTCACGGCACTCGGGCGCCAGCGTGTGCTGGTGCGCATCACGCTGCTGGCGCTGGCCGCGAAGCTGGTGGTGAGCGGAGTGGCGATCCGATCGCTCGGCGTGCCCGGTGCCGCGCTCGGGACGGCGATCACCGAGACGGGCGTGCTCGCGATGGTGAGCCTCGAGGTCAAGCGCGCGACGGGCGCCTTCGCACTCTCGCGCCAGCTCGTGCGGCCGCTGTTGGTCGCGTTGCCGGTGGGGGTGATCGCGGCGCTG
>CAYRQC010000748.1:0-3049 GCA_964426265.1 uncultured Phycisphaerales bacterium
ATCGCCGACTCGCAGCGCCGCGCCGCCGAGCTCGACGCCCGGCTGCGGCGCATCGAAGACGACCTCACGCAGCAGAAGGGGCTGGTGAACCAACGCACCTGGGAGCGCGACGAGCTGCGGCGTGCACCGGAGTTCCGCGTCGGCCACCTGCTGCTGAACCAGCTCAAGCTGAAGGCGCCGTTGCGCTTCACCGAGAAGCGGGTCTCGAAGGCGCGCGCGACGTGGACCAACACCAAGCTGAATGCCGAGCGGCGCGGCTGGATGAACCGCAGTGGCGGGCGCCCGAAGGTCCTGGCGACGATCTGCTGGAACTTCCCGATCTACTCGCAGACCTTCGTCTACCAGGAGCTGACGCAGCTCGAGAAGCGCGGCTTCGACCTGCGCGTCGTCTACAGCAAGCTCGACCGCAAGGACCATCTCCACCAGCAGTTCGGCAAGCTGTGGGATCTCAAGCGGCCGCTGCACCTCGACCGGCCGATCCACGAGAGCGACTTCAAGCTCTACAAGGCGCGCTTCCCCGATCGCGTCGAGCGGTTGACGGTCCGCCTCGCGGCGGCGGCCGGCGCGACGCGCGAGCAGCTCGAGCGCCACGACAACTTCCTGCAAGGCTTCAGCTACGCCCGCATGGCCGAGAGCTGGGGCGCCGACTATCTCCACTCCTACTTCTTCTACGACCGCTCGCTGATGTCGCTGGTCGCGTCGCAGGTCCTGAACCTGCCGCGCGGCATCTCGTGCTACGCCGACCACGTGATGAAGGACTACGAGCTGAAGGTCGTCCCCTTCCACATGGAGACGTGTGACGTCGTCATCGCCACCTCGCGCCGGATCAAGCGCGAGTTGCTCGAGCTGGCACCAGGCACGCCGCCCGACAAGATCGTGGTCAAGCCGAACGCCATCGACTGCACCCACTTCCCGGTGACACCGCGCGTGGAACCGGGCGCGGGCCAGCCGTTCCGCCTGGTGGTGACCAGCCGGATCGAGCCGAAGAAGGGGCTGATCTACCTGGTCGAGGCGGTGAAGCTGCTGCGCGCGGAGGGGATCGACGTCGAGGCGCACGTCGTCGGCGACATCGACCAGGGAGTGGCTGCCTCGGAGAACTACAAGGTGGAGCTCTGCAACCGCATCAGCGAGCTCGACCTGTGGGGCAAGGTCCACCTCGAAGGGCGCAAGCCGCAGCAGGAGGTGCGCCGGTTCCTCAGCCAGAGCCACCTCTTCGTCGCGCCCTTCATCGAGACCGAGAGCGGCGACAAGGACGGGATTCCGACCGCGCTGGTCGAGGCGCTCGCGACCGGCATCCCGGCAGTGGTGACCGACGCCGGCTCGATCCTCGAGGTGGTCGACGATCGCGTCGAGGCGCACGTCGTGCCGCAGCGCAATCCTCACGCGCTCGCCAAGGCGATCCGCGAGCTCCTGGCCGATCCGGTCGGTCGCAGGCTGATGGGTCAGAAGGCGGCGCAGAAGGCGCGTGAGCACTTCGACGTCTCGATCTGCGAGCCGTGGTTCCACGACCGCGTGCGCGCGCTGCTGCAAGCGCGCAAGACGTAGCGCAGCCCGCAACGCACGATGGCGAGCCTCAGCTTCTGCGTCCCGACCTGGTGCGGCGCCGGGTTTCTCGAGCGGACATTGCGCTCGCTGCTCGCGGTGCGGGGCGTCGCGCTCGAGGTGATCGTCGGCGACGACGCCTCGACCGACGGCTCGGCGGAGGTCGCGCGCAAGACGGCGATCGAGCTGAAGGACGCGCGCGTTGCAGTCCACGCGTTCCGCGAGCGGCTCGGGCTCGGAGGCAACTGGAACCGGACGCTGCGGCTCGCGCGCGGCGACTTCGTCTGCCTCTTCGGGCAGGACGACGTCTGCCGGCCCGAGTTCGCCGAGCGGCTGGTCGCGCGGCTCGAACGCAACCGCGGCTGCGCGCTGGCGTTCGGACGCCGGGAGTTCCACGTCGCCGACGAGGAGAGCCGGCGCGTGGTCGGCGACTTCTTCGAGCGGCGCTACCCGGAGATGGTCGGTCCGTTCGAGGCGCGCGTGCGTGAGCTCGGCGAGGTGATTCCACCCGCCGTCATGGTCGACGAAGCGATGCGCTTCCGGTTCGAGATCAACCTGATCGGCGAGCCGAGCTTCGTCGTGATGCGCCGCGACCATCCGGTGGTTGCGCAAGGCTTCGACGAGAGCATGCAGCAGATGATCGACTGGGAGCTGTTCACCCGTTTTTTCGCGGGTGCGCCGATCACGCGGTGTCACGAGATCGTCGGCACCTACCACGTGCATCAGCGCGGATCGTCGATCGCGAACGCCCGGCTCTCGCGCCACTACCGCGAGTACGACTACCTGCTCGGCTTGATGAGCGAGCGGTTCGCCCGCCGGCTGAAACCGGAGCAGTTGCGCGCGCTCGGGGAGCGGCGCGACGAGGTGCGGCAACTCGCGGTGGAGCATGCAGAGAGCGAGGCGGGGAAGACGACGAAGCGGAGCGACTAAGCTCCGCGGCCCGTGAGCAAGCCGAAAAACGATCCGTCCTCTCGGCCATCACCGCCACTGGCGCCGCGCCCATCCGCGCACGCTTCGGTCGCGCCGGCCGCCGCACCAACGCCGTCTCCGCGCTGGCACGGCGTCGCGTGCGCCATCGTGGTCGCTCTCGTCGTGCTGGTCAGCGCGCGAGTGCGCGTCGTGATGACCCACGCGATCCCGATCTGGGACCGGACCTCGCCGGTCGGGCTGCTGAAGAGCGACCCGGCGCTTCTCTACTGGTTCACCGAACGGATCGCGGAGAACGGCGGCGCCGTGCCCGACGACTTCGCGAACACCACCGCCGTCCAGTGGCCTGACGAGGTCGATGCGCGCGTCGAGTTCCCACAGTTGCAGATGTGGCTGGCCGCGAACACTTGGCGCTGGTTTGGCGGTGGCGAGCCGCTGCACGAGTGGTGCGTGACCTTGTTCTCGCTGCTCGCCGCGACGACGGCGGTCGCCGTGTTTGGTCTCGCGTGGGAGCTGACGCGGCGGCGTGGGCTCGCGCTGCTCGCGCTCGCCGTTTACTTCTTGCTGCCGGCCAACTGGC
>CAYRQC010000749.1:0-11121 GCA_964426265.1 uncultured Phycisphaerales bacterium
CGGCACGATCCTGCTCGAGCCGGCGATCCAGGGAACCCACCTCAAGCGCTGGACCTTCGGCGGAATGGTCCACACCGACGTTTTCCGCCGCGCACTGCCGTGTGGTCGGCTGCTGCAGCATCCAGGTCATTCGGGCGCGGTGCTCAACGTCAGCAACGCGGAGCGGCTGAAGGCGCTGATCGCCGGGGGCTTCTTCCTGACGGCGTTCCTGGGCGTCATCCACCGGCCGTTCTTCGGCGCCGCGGCGGCGCTCCTCGCGGTGGCGACCATCGTCAGCGGGCCGTTCTATGCCGTGGTCGTGCACACCGAAGGGTGGGTGACGGCAGCGGCGGCGGTGCTGCTCCACCAGCTCTACTTCGTCTACGGAGCGGCGACCTACGTCTGGTGCGTGGCCGAGCGGCTGCTCGGTCGCTCACCCGCGCCGCCGAGCGGGACGCTGGCGCCGTTGCTGCCGCTCGCGTCGCCGCCCGACGTCCCGCAGCGATAAAAGGGCCGCGCAGGAGATGGATCGCTTGGATCTCGAGTTCAGCGAAGAGCAGCAAGGCTGGCACGACGCGGCCGTCGAGTTCGCGCGCAAGCACTTGTGCGGCGACCAGATCGCGCGCGACCGCGACGAAGTCTTCTCGCGCGAGAGCTGGCAGCGGGCGGCCGAGTTCGGCGTGCTGCAGATGCCGGTGCCCAAGGAGTTCGGCGGGCTCGGGTTGAAGCTCGGCGATGTCATCGCGGTGATGGAGGGACTTGGCTACGGTGGCAAGGACCAAGGTCTGCTCTTCTCGATCAATGCCCACCTCTGGACCAACACGATCCCGCTCCTGATCTACGGCAGCGACGACCAGAAGCGGCGCTGGCTGCCCGGCCTCTCGGACGGGACGCTCATCGGCGCCAACGGAGCGACCGAGCCCGACTCCGGCTCCGACGTCTTCGCGATGCGCACGCGCGCCGAGCGGCGCGGCGACGTCTACGTGTTGAACGGCACCAAGATGTTCGTGACCAACGCGCCGGTCGCCGACGTCATCGTGAGCTACGCCACGATTGACCCCAAGCTCGGGGCGCTTGGCGTGACCGGCTTCGTGGTCGACGCCAAGGCGAAGGGCGTCACCATCAGCCGCAAGCTCGAGACGATGGGGCTGCGCACCTCGCCGATGGCGGAGGTGATCTTCGAGAACGTCGAGGTGCCGGTCGCCGAACGACTCGGTCGCGAGGGGCGCGGCGTCGAGGTCTTCGAGTGCTCGATGGAGTGGGAGCGCGGCTGCATCCTCGCGAGCTGCCTCGGCGTGATGCGCCGCCAGCTCGAGACGTGCATCGACCATGCGCGTCGGCGCAAGCAGTTCGGCAAGGCGATCGGCAAGTTCCAGTCGGTCGCCAACCGGATCGTCGACATGCGGCTGCGGCTCGACACCTGCCGGCCGCTCGTCTACCGGATCGGGCGGCTGAAGGAGGCGGGGCGCGACGCGACGGTCGAGGCGGCGCTCGCGAAGCTCCACGTCTCGGAGTCGTTCGTGCAGAACGGGCTCGACGCGATCCAGATCTTTGGCGGCTACGGCTACATGACCGAGCAGGAGCTGGAGCGCGACCTGCGCGATGCCGTCGGCAGCACGCTCTACTCCGGCACCAGCGAGATCCAGCGCAACCTGATCGCGCGCGGGCTCGGGCTCTAGGGGCGCGTTCGCGATGACGCCAGCTCCGGTTCCTGCGGTGGCGGCACCGCCCGATCGCCCGGTCGATCCGCGGCTGGCGCGCTGCCGTCCGGACCTGCGCCGCTACGCACTGCTGCTGCTCCAGTTGGCCGGCGTGCTCGTGGCGTTCAAGAAGTACGCGATGGGCGACTTCTTTGGCGAGTCGTTCTGGCGGGCGGTCGAGCTCTCCGCCGCCGGCTTCGCGGTCCATTACTGGCTTCCGCTGCGCTGGAAGGAGCCGTTCTGCATCGCGCTCTCGCTCGCGGGGGCGGGCTGGATCCTGGGGCCGGTCGTCGCGGGCGAGCTGCTGCTGCTCGGCCTGCTCTTCTTCGGGATCGGCTGCCTGCCAGTGCGCCAGGTGGTGCGCGTCGCGCTGATGGTCGCCGTCGGCGCCGTCTGCACCTGGGGGCGCGCGCGCGGGATCGACGGCCTTCCCGACGAGCTCTGGCCGGTGGTCGGTTCGCTCTTCATCTTCCGCTTGCTGATCTGGACCTACGACCTGCGCCACATGAAGGGGAAGCCGTCGCTGCGCGACTTCCTCGCCTACTTCTTCATGCTGCCGAACTGGGGCTGCCTCCTCTTCCCGGTCGTCGACTTCCACACGCAACGCAAGAGCTTCCTCGCCCGCGACCATCATGAGATCGCGCAGCAAGGCATCGCCTGGATGGCGCGCGGGCTGGTGCAGCTCGTGCTCTACCAGTGGCTCCACTACCGCAAGGTCGCGGCCGATCCCTACACCGTCAACTCGCTCCCTGAGCTGCTGCTCTGCATGGTCGGTACCTACCTGCTCTATCTGCGGCTCTCGGGCACCTTCCACCTGGTGGTCGGCATGGTCCACCTCTTCGGCTACGACCTGCCGGAGACGCACCGCCGCTACCTCTTCGCCAGCTCGCTCACCGACTTCTGGCGCCGGATCAACATCTACTGGAAGGACTTCATGGTGAAGCTCGTCTGGTTCCCCGCCTACTTCCGCTGGCGGCGCCAGGGCGAGCGCAAGGCGCAGCTGGCGGCGACCCTGCTGGTCTTCGCCGCGACCTGGTTCCTCCACGCGTGGCAGACCTTCTGGACCACCGGGACTTTTTTGTTGCGCAGCACCGACGCCGCGTTCTGGGGCGTGCTCGGACTGCTGGTCGTGGGCAACCTCTGGCTCGAGCTGCGGCGGCCGAAGCAACCGGCCAACGCGCCGCCGCCGTCGCTGCTCGTGCGCGTCGTCAAGGTGGCGGCCACCTTCACACTCATCACCGTGCTTTGGTCGATGTGGAATGCGCGGTCGTTTGCCGAGTGGCAGGACCTGATGACCTGGTGGCGCCGGAACGGTTGAATCGAAGACCATGAACGACATCGCCAATGAGCTGCGCCGTTTCATCCTCGCCGAGTTCCTCCCCGGAGAGAGCGAGGCCAACCTGCGCGACGACACGCCGCTGCGGACCGGCGGCATCCTCGACTCGGTCGCGACGCTGAAGGTCGTGAGCTTCGTCGAGCAGCAGTTCGGCATCGAGGTCGAGGCGCACGAGGCCGGCGTCGAGCACTTCGACCGCATCGCCGACATCGCGGCGCTAGTTGCACGGAAGAAGGGGCGCTGAACGAATGGCCGGCAACGGCACCCAGGCCGGCGACCCGATGGCCGACGGTGATCACGGAACACCGACGGCGCAACGGCGCGAGGTGCAGAGCCTCTGCGAGCTGCTCGAGGCGTCCGCACGCGCCACGCCCGAGCGCACGGCGCTCGTCGCGCCCGATGGTCGCACGCTCACCTACCGCCTGCTCGAAGACTTCTCCGCCCGCGTCGCCGGGTTCCTTCACACGTGTGGCGTCAAGCCGGGCGATCGCGTCGGCATCTGTCTGCCCAAGGGGCTGGCGAGTGTCATCGCGCTCTTCGGCGTGCTCAAGGCGCGCGCCGCCTACGTTCCGGTCGACTGGCACGGCCCGGCCGCACGCAACGCGGCGATCCTCCACGATTGCAGCGTGCGCGCGCTCTTCCTTGGCGCGGGGCGTGATGACGTCCTCGCCGCCTGGCCGGCGGGGGAGCCGCCGTCACTTCTCGTCCACGTGATGATGGAGGAGACCGGCTCGACGGAGAAAGCGCCTGCCATTGCCAAGTGGCCACCCGGCGCGTTCTCGTTTTCGGCGGCGTTCCGTTATGCGCGGCTCGCGCTCGCGGTCGGAGAGCCCGGCGTCGAGACCGGGGTAGTCGTGGTTGCAGGAGCTGCCGCCGTCGCGGCCCGTCGCCGCAACGACGTCGCCTACATCCTCTACACCTCCGGTTCGACCGGCGTGCCCAAAGGCGTGACGCTCACCCACGAGAACGCCCTCTCCTTCGTCGACTGGTGCAGTGAGCTCTTCGCGCCGCAGGCCGACGACCGGTTCTCCAGCCACGCGCCCTTCCACTTCGACCTCTCGATCCTCGATCTCTACCTGTCGCTGAAGCACGGGGCGACGCTCTACTTGATCGGCGAAGAGCTCGGCAAGGAGCCCAAGGCGCTGGCGCGCTTCGCGGCGGAGAAGCGGCTCACCCTCTGGTACTCGACGCCGTCGGTGTTGGCGTTGATGGCGGAGTTCGGCGGGCTCGCCCAGCTCGATCTTTCGGCGTTGCGCCACGTCTTCTTCGCGGGCGAGGTCTTTCCGGTGAAGCACCTGCGCCGGCTCACGCAGCTCGTGCCCAAACCCGCCTACTGGAACCTCTACGGGCCAACCGAGACCAACGTCTGCAACTTCGCCCGCATCCCGCTGCCGGTGCCCGACGAACGCACGCAGCCCTATCCGATCGGCGCGCTCTGCTCGCACTGCGAGGGGCTGGTGCTGGACGAGCAGCTCGTGGAGCAACCGCGCGGTGGCGAAGGGCTGCTCTGGATCGCCGGACCGTCGCTCTTCCGCGGCTACTGGAACCGTCCCGATCTCGACGCGAACGTCTTCCTCGAGCGCCACGGCAAACGCTGGTACAACACCGGTGACGTCGTCCGCGAGGATCCCGCGGTCGGCTTCATCTACGTCGGACGGCGCGATCGCATGGTGAAGCGGCGCGGCTACCGGATCGAGCTCGGCGAGATCGAGGCGGCGTTGCAGCGCCATCCAGCGCTACGCGAGGTGGCGATCGTCGCGCTCCCCGATGCCGAGGCGGGCGTGAAAGTGCGCGCCCACGTCACGCCATCCAGCGCCGTCGCCGCGCGGCCGTCGCTGATCGACCTCAAGCGCTTCTGCGCCGAGGTCCTGCCGCCCTACATGAGCCCCGACCTCTTCGTCTTCCACGAGGCGCTCCCGCGCACCTCGACCAACAAGGTCGACTACCCGGCGCTTGCGCGCTGGACGGCGGTCGCGGGTCAGCCGAGCAGCCCGCCCGGCGGCAAGCCATGACGAGCTTCGCCCGCTCCGCCTGCGGCACGCTCGGCCTGCTCGCGGCGTTGCTTCTCGTCGAACGCGCCCATCCGTCGCACGGCCTCGCCTTCGTGCCGATCGCGGTCCAGGCGCAGGTGCGTGATCTCGTCTTCCACGGCGCGAGCTCCGAGGACGACTTGGACCTCCTCGCTGGCTACTACGACGAGCTCCTGAACGCGAGCCGCGAGGCCGGCCGTGTCCACCAGGTTGACGAGCTGTGGGACAAGACGCAGCATCGCGCTGAGACGATGGAGCAGCTCCCGAGCTTCCTGCTCTATCGGCCCAAGCCGAGCCAGGGCGATCCAGCCGATCGCGAGGCGCCGATCGTCACCAACTCGCTCGGCATGGTCGATCGCGAGTACCCAGTCGAGCGGACCCCCGGCGTGCGCCGCCTGATCTGGGTTGGCGACTCGCTCTCGCGCGGGCTCGGGGCGCCGTTCGGTCGCGCGCTCGAGCCGCAGGTCGAAGAGTGGCTGAACGCGACCCAGACCGATGCGGGCGTCACCGGCTACGAAGTGATGAACCTCGCGGTCGAGGGCTATCGACTGTCGCAGTTCGTCAAGGTCGTCGCCGAGGCGCTGCCGCGCTATCGCCCCGACGTGGTCGTCGTGGGCTTGAGCGACCTCAGCGTGACGCGCATCTTCGGCTACCACCTGGCGCGCCTCCTCCACGACGGGATCGACGTCGAATACCCCTATTTGCGCGATCTGGCGGCACGCGCGCGGCTGCGTGCCGACGACACGCCGCGCGTCTCCGAGACCAAGCTCCAGCCCTACTGCGACGAGTTCGTGCGCTGGTGCCTGACCGAGATCGCGAGTGAAGTGCGGGCCGGCGGGGCCACTTTGGTCGCGGTGCTGGTCCCCGCAGTCGGTGAGGGGAAGCGCCTCGCGGAGCGGTTCGCCTCCTCCCGCGCGATCGTGCGTGAGCTGGCGATCCCGACGATCGATCTCGTGGCGACCTTCGACGACGTGGACGATCTCGAGGCAGTGCGCGTGAGTCCGATCGACCACCATCCGAACGAAGCGGGCTACGCGCTGCTCCTGACCCGCATGCAAGCCGAGCTGCGGCAGGCTCCGGCGACGTTTGCGATCGTGCTCGGTCATGCGCCAACGGGAGCGCAATGATCGGCAGCCGGCTGCCTTCGTTCCGGGGGCTCTTCGTCCTGCTGACGGGCGAGGGGTGCCAACGGGCGATCTCCTTCATCGCGATCTGGCGCCTCACGCAGAAGCTCGGCCAGGCGAGCTACGCACCGGTCGAGGTGGCGTGCGCCGCGATGATGTTCGCGACGCTGGTGGTCGAGATGGGCTTTCCGCTGCTCGGTGCGCGCGAAGTGGCTCGCGACCCGTGCGCGGCGGCGGCGCTGGTGCCCAAGGTGGTGGCGACGCAGCTCGGGGCGGCGCTGCTGCTCGTCGCGAGCGCCTTTGTGGCGAGTGCGGTCGGGTGGCTCGACGCTGATCTTGCGCGCCTGCTGCCGGTCTACTCGCTGAGTCTGCTTGCGCTGCCGTTCCTGCTGCCCTGGGTCTTCCAAGGGCTTGGAAGAATGGGCTGGGTCGCGGCGCCCGGCGTGCTGCGCCAGACGCTCTTCCTGCTGGTGACCGTCCTGCTCGTCGGCGGGCCGGGCGACCTGGCGCGGCTGCCGTGGGCTGAGGTGGGGGCGGTCGCGGCGGCGGCGGTCGTCGCGCAGATCGGCTATCGGCGGTTCGGCCAACGGCTCGCGATCGCGCCGCGCGCCGCCTTCGAGAAGGAGCTGGTGCGCGCCGCCGTCCCGATGGGAATCTCGCAGCTCCTCTGGGTGTTGCGGATGTACCTCCCGACGCTGCTGCTCTGGCGGCTGGTCGCGCGCGAGTCGGTCGCGAACTACGGCATTGCCCATCGCGTGATGATGGTGATGCAGGCGCTGCTCACCATGTACTTCACCAATCTCTATCCGGCGCTCTCGCGCGCCGTCCGCGGTCCGCCCGCCGCACTGCGCAAGCTCCTGCTGCAATCGCTCCTCATCGCCGCGGGCGGAACGCTCGCCGTCGCGCTCGCGATCGCCGCGAAGGCGGAGGGGCTGCTCCTCCAGGTCTTCCGCTCGTCGTACGCGAATGCCGAGAGCGCCGAGTGCCTGAAGCTCCTCGCGCTGGTGATCCCGGTGCTCGCGTTCCGCGGCCATGCTCGGATGACGCTGCTCTCGATGGGGCGGGCGCGCATCGAGCTGCTCTGCTCGGTCGCGGGCACGCTGCTCCTCGCGCTGCTGATCCCGTGGTGGACTCATCAGCGTGGCGTGGGCGGTGCCGCGCTCGCGCTGCTCGTCGCCGAAGTGGCTGGTACCGTGCTCACCTTCCTCGCGCTCTGGCATGCGCTGCGGGCGACCGGGCGGCGTCACGTCATCGACGCGACGGAGCTGCCGTGATGAGGGATGGGCTGATCTTCGTCGTCGGCGCTCCGCGCAGCGGCACCACGCTGCTGCGCGCGATGCTGAATCGCCATCCGCGCTTCGGGCTCTGCGACGAGACTTTCTTCTTCTATTGGGTGGCGCACCGCGAGCGCATCTTCGGCGACCTCGCCGATCCGCTGCGGCGGGCGCGAGCGGTCGACCGTTTCCTCGAGACGCGGCGCGTCGTGCGTCTCGGGCTCGACCTCGCGGCGCTGCGGGCCCACCTCCACCAGCACGCGACGAGCTATCCGCGCTTCTTCGCCGAGCTGCTGCAGTTCTACGCGCGCGACCACGGCAAGCGCGTCGGCGGCGAGAAGACGCCGCAGCACGCGCTGGTCGCGCGGCAGTTGCTCGAGTGGTATCCCGATGCGCGGCTCATCCATCTGATCCGCGATCCGCGCGACGTCGTCGCTTCGCTGAAGCGGATGCCTTGGGGGAGCGGCAGCCGGCTCGGCGACGCCCGGACCTGGAGCGCCTGCGTCGATGGGGCGCAGGCGTGCGCGGCCGACCCGCGTTTCTTGCTCGTTCGCTACGAGACGTTGATCGCGGAGCCAGAGCCGGAGCTGACGCGGATCTGCGCGTTCCTCGGCGAGCCGTTCGTCGCCGGCATGCTCGAAGGGAGCGCACGAAAGAGCGATCGCTGGTGGTTCGACCGTGCCCAGGGGGCCGTCGAGAAAACGCGGGTCGAGCGCTGGCGCCAGGAGCTCACGGTCGACGAGATCGCCGCGATCGAATGGGCGATCGGCGACCGGCTCGCACGCTACGGCTACGTCGCGTCGCAACCGCCCGCGTCGGCGGCGCAGCGACGCCGGGCCGCGACCGCCGCCGCGTTCGCCGCGCTACGCCGCCGCATCGTGCACCTGCCCGCCACGCTCTGGCGCACGCTGCGACCCGACCTGCTCGCGCGGGAAGAGCGGGCGATCGATGGGCCCGCTGATCCTGTGGAATGACGGCATTCAGTGGTCAGGACGACGGCTTCAGCGCGAAGGCACTCTCGTCGACGCGGATCACCGCCTTCTTGCCACCGAAGACGACCTCGATGTTGACGCTGCCGCGCGTCTGGAAGAGCTCGCAGCTCAGCTTCCCGGGCGCCGCGTCTTCGGCAGCGGCCGAGAACTTGAGGTTGTCCGGGCGCGTCGTCGACTCCTCGAGCGTCAGCTCGTTGCGCATCATGCGGCGTCGGGTCTGTTGCCGCGCCGGTCCGACCTGCGCCTCCGCCTGCGCGCCGAACTGCTGGATCGCCGCCTCGAACTGCTTCAGCACCTGCTCGAGCCCGGCGTTCTCGATCTCCGCCGCCTCGCGCTCCTTGTTGCGCAGGAGTGCCACCAGGTTGCCGCCCTCTTGCATGAAGTAGATGTTCATCGAGCATTCCTCGTCGTCGATCTCGACGTCGAGCGTGCCGGCGATCGTCGGCTTGGTGAGATCGGTGTCGGCCGCCAGCGGGCGGCAGTACCAGGAGCTCTTCGCCTCGTTGCCATTGAGGTCGAGGTCGATCGTCGTCACCTCGACCGCCGACATCGGAGCGGTGACGCGCAGGGGACCCCACGCGAGCACGCAGTTGGCGCCTTCGCCTTCCTTGACCAGGTCGACCGTCAATGCCGCCACCTTCTCCGCCGCGTCGCTGCTGTACTTGGCGACGATCTGCGTCGGCGGCTCGTCGGGGCCGATCTGGACCGCGCCCTCGGCCTCGTGCTTCGGCTCGAAGAGGATGAAGTTCCAGTCGTTCTCGCCGGCGCGCAGAAGGTTGAGGCCGTAGCGGCCCGGCTTGATCATCTGATTGCCGAAGAAGATGGGGCTGGCGATGACCTTGAGGGTCGTCATTCCTTCGGAGCCCATGCGCCAAGCAGCGCCCGGCGCGATTCCCTGCGCCATCTGCGCGAGGCGTTCATCGCTCCAGGGCGGCTGACCGTGCTCGACCACCAGCTTGGAGTTGCCGAGCATGATCGTGGAGGTGTGGCGCGGAGCACCTTGAGGTGCGGCCGGCGCGGCGTCCTGGGGAGCAGCCGCGGGTGCCGCCGGCGGAGTCGCTGGCGGGGTTTGGGGCGTGGCCGGTGGCGGCGTGCCAGGCGGCGGAACTTGCGGAGCCGCCGGCGGCGTTTGCGCGCTGACCTGAAGAGCGGAAGCGAGAGTCAAGAGCGCGATGCCCAGAGAGAGACGCGACGACATCGATACCTCCTTGGCGAGTTTCATCCGAGCAGCGCGGCGGGGGCTCCCCTCGGGTCGATGGGTGCCGTGCTGTAGGGGGCGGGGAGACTACCGAACACGAGCCGGAGGCGCTCGAGTTCCCGTGCGTGCGGAGTTCGTGTGGCGGGGGTCGCGGCCCTCGAGCTGGCTCCGCTCAGGTGGCGAGCGGCCGCTCGTCGCAGATCTGCTGGAAGAAGCAGCGACGGCACTCCCCGGCGTCGCTGGTGGGCGGGAGGGCCTCCTTGCGGGCCACGTTCGCGGTCGGCTCCGCGAGGATCCCGCGCATTGCCTCGGCGCTCGCTCGCACCTGTTCCGTCGCCGCGGCGAGCCGCTCGGCGGAGACCGCCACCTCGATCACCTTGCCGGTCGCCAGCATCACGTCGAATGCCCGGATCCGCTCGGGCGCGAGCGCCCACTTCTGGCGGGCGAACTCGGCATAGGCGAGCAGTTGAAGGGAGTGGTCGTCGCGCTCGCCGCCGCTCTTCCAGTCGAGGAGCCACGTCTCGCCGTCGCGATCGAAGGCGAAGTCGGGTGCGACGAAGCACGGCACGCCGCCGATCACCGCCATCTCGAGCTGGTCGATCGAGCGGAAGCTCGCCGGACCGGCGCGCACGATCTCGCGATGGAGCTCGCTCTCGAGGAAGCCGCGCACGCAGGCCAGGGCGTGGTCGCGCAGCGCAGTCAGCTCCTCGGCCGTCGTCGGCACTCCGTAGTAGTGCTCGAACAGCGGCGGCGCGTTCTTCGGACCGACGGTGCGCCAGCGCTCCTCCTTCGACGCCCGCCACGCATCGTTCATGCGCCGCCGGACCTGCTCGAACGGGCTCTGCGGCTCGCGTCCGGCTCTTCGGGCCCGCAGCACGTCGGCGATCGTCTCATGGACCGCCGAGCCGACGAGCATCGCGAGCGTGCTCATCTTGCTGAAGAAGTAGGCCTGGCGCGCCAGCTCCGGCGCGTCGCGCGCCCAGCCACCCCAGAACGCGTAGTAGCGAAACCAGTAGCGCCGCTTGCACGCAGTGAACGTCTGCGCGCGCGAGAACGACCAGGTGAACTCGTTCTTGAGCTCGGCCATCGCGGGAGTGTAGGCATCCGCGCCGCGCGATCCTGCGACCGCGCGGCGCGGATGCGGGGCGGGATCACGCCCGCTCGTAGCGGCTCGTCATCATCTTCATCTCGGTGCCATCCGGCATCGTGGAGAACATCTCGAAGACCCACTTGTCCTTCGAGACGAACCGGCTGGTGCTGCGGTGCTTCGAGACCTGGTTGGTCATGCAGTTGAAGGCCTCGCACTCCATCGTCAGCAGGTTGCCCTTCTTCGTGCCGGTGAAGCTGAAGAGCGTGGGTGCCATCGAGTCGATCCAGGTGGTGATCCAGAGCTTGCGTCGCGGGTCGTAGCCCATCGTGCAGCGGCCGACGAAGGGCGCGCCCATGAACTTCGTCTTGTACTTGCTGATCGCCCAGAAGTCGCCGACC
>CAYRQC010000750.1:0-4811 GCA_964426265.1 uncultured Phycisphaerales bacterium
TCGAGACGCTCGCTGGCCTGCGCGCGCGCGACGGCGGCACGCTCGACCGCGCGGATGGGCCGCGCGCCTTCATCAGCGGCGATCGCCACGGGATCGGCCTCGCGCAGGAGCTCTCGATCGCCGAGAACGTCGCGCTGAAGCCGGGTGTGCTGGCGCAGAACTGGTTCAGCCGCCGCGCGCTTGGCGCCGCGGTGGCGCCGCGACTCGCGCGTTTCGCGGTCAAGGCGGCCGGCCCGTGGCAGACCGCGCGGGAGCTCTCGGGCGGCAATCAGCAGAAGCTCGTCCTCGCGCGCGAGCTCGCCGGTGAGCCGCGGCTCATCCTCGCCGAGAACCCGACGCGCGGGCTCGACCTCCAGGCCACTGCGTTCGTTCGCGACGAGCTCGCCGCCGCCGCCGCACGAGGGGCCGCCCTGCTGGTCGCCACCACCGATCTCGACGAGGCCCTCGCGCTCGGCGAACGGCTCTTCGTCATCGTCCGCGGCCGGCTCCATCGCTGCGAACGCAGCCGCGCGGCAGTGGCAGCACTGCTTGCGACGCAGATGGGCGCGCCCAGTCGATGAGACGCACGGCGCCACTCCTCATCGCGGGTGCGACCGTCGCGGCCGCACTGCTCTTGTTGCGACTGCAAGGGCTCGCGCCGTTGCGCGCGCTCGCGCTGCTCGGTGACGGCGCGTTCGGAAACGCTGCCGCGTGGGTCGCGACCCTGCGCGTCGCGACGCCGCTGCTGCTCTGCGCGAGTGGCGTGCTGATCAGCTTCCGCATCGGGCTCTGGAACATCGGGGCCGAAGGGCAGTTGCTGGTCGGCGGGCTCGCCGCGGCGACGCTCGGGCAGGCGTGCGGCCACTGGCTGCCGGCACTGGTCGGCGGCGCGGCGGCGGGCTTCCTCTTCGCGGCGTTGCCGGCGTGGCTCGCGGTCGTGCGCGGAGTCCCCGAGGTGCTCTCGACGCTGATGCTGAACGGCGTCGCGCTCGAGCTGCTGCGCTGGCTGGTCACCGGCCCGCTCCAGGAGCCGACCCACCAGTTCCCGCAGTCGGCGCCGCTCCCCGCGAGCGCCGAGCTGCCGCAACTGCCGCTCGGGCGCATCGGCGGGATCCACCTCGGGTTGCCGATCGCGCTGCTGATCGCGGTGACGGCCGGGTTGCTGCTCACCCACACGCGCGCCGGCCTGCTGCTGCGCGCCGGCGCGCAAGCCCCGCGGCTCGCGATCGCCTGCGGCTTTCCGCTCGCGCGCGCGCGGCTGCTCGCCTTCGGCGTGGCGGGTGCGTGCGCCGGGCTCGCCGGTGCGATCGAGGTGACCGGCGTCTCGCACGCGGTCGATCGCTCGCTCGCGCAAGGGATCGGCTACGCGGCGGTCGCGACCGCGCTGCTCGCGGGGCTGCGGAGCGCCTGGCTCGCGCCGGCGGCGCTGCTCTTCGCCGCCTTGCAGACCGGCACCTCCGCGCTGCAGTGGGCCGAGAACCTGCCCGGAATCGATCGCTTCGGGGTGGTGCTGCAAGGGCTGGTGATCCTGGCGGCCGTCGCGGTCGCCGCGCGGTCGAGCGGCCAGCGCGGTGCCCGCGGAGCCGGACCATGAACGGCGAGCTCGCCGCGCAGTGGTTGCGGCTCGCGCTGCCGCTCGTCTTGGCGACGACCTCCGAGGTGGTCGCCGAGCGCGCCGGCGTCGTCAACCTCGGGCTCGAAGGAATCATGCTGGCGGGCGCGCTCGCCGCGTGGCTGGTGGCGGCAGGCGGCGGCGCGGCGGCGCTGATGCCGGCGCTGCTGATCGCGGCGGCGGTCGGCGTTGCGCTCGCGGCGTTGCTCGCGCTCTTCGTCGTCCGGCTGCGCGCCCATCCGATCGTCTCGGGCACGGCACTCCACTTCCTCTGCGTCGGTGGCAGCGGCCTCCTCTTCGAACGCTGCAAGTCGAGCGCGAGCGTGACGACCTTCACCGAGCTGCCGGGGCTGCTGCCGCTCGTCCCCTTCCTCGCCGCCGGCGCGCTGGTCGCGGCGACCTTCCTCTTCCTCGAGCGAACGCGCGCCGGCCTCCACCTGCGAGCAGCCGGCGACGCGCCGAACGCGCTGTTGGCGGCGGGCGGCTCGCCGGCGCGCGCGCGCACGCTCGGGTTGCTCGTGGCGGGCGCACTTGCGGGGCTCGCCGGCGCCTCGATGACGACCGTGCTGTCGGGCACCTTCGTCGAAGGGATGACAGCGGGGCGGGGCTTCCTCGCGCTTGCGCTCGTGCTGTTCGCCCGCTGGCACGCGGGCGGGGCGCTGGTCGCGGGGCTCTTCCTCGGCGGCGCGTTCACGCTCGAGCTCAGGATCGGGGCGGCGGCGGCGGGCAGCACCATCGGCGGTGCCGCCCTCTTCGCGCTGCGCGCCCTCCCCTACCTGGCGACGATCGTCGCGCTGGCGATCGCAGGCGCGCGGCGCGGCGCGGGACCGGGAGCGTTGAATCAGCCGCTCGACGAGCGGTCGTAGACTCGCACCCAATGCCACTCCAGGACCCAGGGACGATCGTCCGCTCGATCGCGCGCGCGGTGGCGGCGCGCGGCGGGCGCGCGTGGCTGGTTGGCGGCTGCGTGCGCGACCAGTTGCTCGGCGGCGGTCGCAAGGACTACGACCTCGAGGTCTACGGGCTCGACGGGGTGCTGCTCGAAGAGCTGCTCCGCCGCGAGCACGCGGTGGTCGACGCCGGCCGCAGCTTTGGCGTCCTCAAGATCCGCGGAGCACCGATCGACGTCGCGCTGCCGCGCCTCGAGACCAAGATCGCGCGCGGCCACCGCGGCTTCGCGGTCGACACCGACCCCTGGCTCGACCCGGTGAGTGCGGCGAAGCGGCGCGATCTCACGATCAACGCGATCTACGAGGATCCGCTCACCGGCGAGATCGTCGATCCACTCGGCGGACGGCGCGACCTCGAACAACGGCTCCTGCGGCACGCCTCACCGCGCTTCGTCGAGGACCCGCTGCGCGTGCTGCGCGTGATGCAGCTCGCGGCGCGCCTCGACTTCGACGTCGCGCCGGAGACGATCGAGCTCGCGCGCACCATCGATCTCTCCGAGCTGCCGCGCGAGCGCATCGAGGAGGAGTGGAAGAAGCTGCTGATGCAAGGGCGCCGGCCGTCGGTCGGGCTCGCCTTCCTGCGCGCGTGCGGGGCGCTCCGCTTCTTCCCCGAGCTGCTGCCGCTGATTGGCTGCGCGCAGCATCCGCTCTGGCATCCGGAAGGCGACGTCTGGGTCCACACCGGCCACGCGCTCGACCACTTCGCGGCCGCCCGCACGGGCGACGAGAGCGACTGGATCGTCGGGCTCGCCGTGCTCTGCCACGATCTCGGCAAGCCGGCCACCACGGTCTTCGAGGAAGGCGTCTGGCGGTCGCCCGGCCACTCGGAAGCGGGCGAGGGACCGACGCGCGCGCTGCTGGCGCGGCTCACGGCGCAGCAGGAGCTGGTCGAGAAGGTGGTCGCGCTCGTCCTCACCCACCTGATGCCGCAAGAGCTCTTCAAGGTGACGGCGGGTGACTCCGCCGTGCGCCGCCTCGCGACCAAGGTGAACGTGCGGCTTTTGGTGCGCGTCGCTCTCCACGACCACGCGGGCCGGCCGCCGCGCCCGTTCGACGGCTTCCCCGCCGGTGAGTGGCTGCTGCGCCGCGCCGAGGCGCTGGCCGCCGCCGACGCCGCGCCGCGCCCGCTCGTCCTCGGCCGCCACTTGATCGAGCTCGGCCGGCCGCCCGGGCGCGACTTCAAGCCGCTGCTCGACCGCTGCTACGAGGCGCAGCTCGACGGTCAGTTCACCGATCTCGATGGGGGCGTGGCGTTCCTGCGGAGCTTGCTCACTAGCGCACCTGGATGAGCACGGCGTTGGTCGCCTTGACCTTGCCGTTCGCGTCGATCACGACCGCCTGCAAGGCGACATCGAGCGGCGCATCGACCGCCGGCTCCGTGTAGGTCCACGGCGTCGGATACGACGGCAGCTCGGGGTTGCTGCCGAACACCGGGGTGAACGCGAGCCAATAGAGCGGCGGGAAGACCAGCGTCCCGATATTCCCCATCGGCACGACGTCGGCCGCCGTCGGGACGGCAAACCATCCGAGCAGGATGAAGTCGGTGTGGAGCAGGCCGGGCGGCGAGTCGAGGTCGACCGTGATCGAGCCGAGATCGGGCACCTCGACGCAGCGGCCGAGCCCGCCGGTCGAGCCGTTGACGCGCAGCGCGTCGTACGGCAGCCCGCCCTTGAGATCGAGGAACCCCTCGGCCCCGACGCCGAGGAACGGCGCGAAGCCGTCGTACTCGATGTCGGAGTCCCACACCATGTCGCTCGAGGTCTTCCCCGACTGGTGGACCTCGATCGCGAGGGTGTTGGTTCCTTGCACCAGCAGCGCCATCGACGACGAGAGATCGATCAGCTCGTAGACGCCGCCCTCGTGGCTCAGCGCCTTGGTCTTGTAGTCGATCGTCCCGGTCGGCATCGACTTGCGAAGCACCTCGACGCCGTTCAGGTAGGCGACGAAGCCGTCGTCGTAGTTGGAGTGGATCCGCAGCCCGAACACGTCGCCCGACCGCGCGAGGACGTCGAACTTCTTGCGGAAATAGGTCGTGATGTATTTGTCGCTCGCGTTCGGCCCGTAGCTGATCGTCGTGGTGATGTAGTTCTCGCCGTAGCCGAAGATGCCCGGGCCTGTCTTCCAGCTCGAGTCGTCGTAGGTTGGGTCGCGCCACGACGTGCCGAGGTTGAGCCCGAGGTCGCTGTAGCTCCACGTGGCCTTCTTCGGGACGGTCAGGTGGTTGGTCGCGGCGACCGGTGTCGCATGCCCCTTCACGAGCGTGAAGTGAT
>CAYRQC010000751.1:0-3063 GCA_964426265.1 uncultured Phycisphaerales bacterium
CAGATCGCCGGCGACATGCTCGCGCAGCAGTTGGTCGTAGGGCACGTCGGCGTTGAGTGCGCGAATGACATAGTCGCGGTACTGGAACGCGTTCGGCAGTGTGTAGTCGAACTCGTTGCCACGCCCTTCGGCGTAGCGGACGAGATCGAGCCAGTGGCGTCCCCAGCGCTCCCCGAAGTGGGGCGAGGCGAGCAGGCGATCGACTACGCGCGCGTACGCGGTGTCTTCGGCGCGCGGATCGGCGAGGAACTCGTCGAGCTCGGCGATCGTCGGCGGCAGCCCGATCAGGTCGAAGCTGACTCGCCGCAGCCAGGTCGCGCGCGGCGCATCCGGCGCCGGCGCGATCCCTTCTTGTTCGAGTCGCGACCTCACAAACCAATCGGCTGGCACGCGCGGCCACGCGGCATCGCGGACGTCCGGCAGCGGCGGGTCGGCGATCGGTTGCCAACACCAATGGCGGCGGCGCGCCGCGAGGTCGAAGGCGATTGCCCCGGCCGCACTCGCGGTCGGATCCCCGGATGTCGCGGCGTTGTTCTTGGCATCGCCGTCGCCGTCATCGCCGTCGATACTCGTCGCCGCCGCCTCACCCTCCGGCAGCTTCGCCCCCGCCCGGATCCACTCCGCCACCTTCGTCCGCGCCACCTCCTCGATCCGCCCCTTCGGCGGCATTCGCAGCTCTTCCTTCTCATACGAGAGCGCCGCGACGATCAAGCTCTCCTCCGGCTTCCCGGCGACCAACAGCGCCCCGCGCGCTCCACCCTTCCGGATCCCCGCAACCGTGTCGAGCCGCAGCTCCGACTTCTGTCGCTCCGGCCCGTGACACTTCACGCAGTGGTCGTGGAAGAGCGGCCGGATCGTCGATTCGAAGAGCGTCCGATCGTCGCCATGTGCGCGGTCGGTGATGAACAGGACCGCTGCAGCAAGTCCGATCGAGCGACGCATCGCACCATCGAATCGGATCGCGACGACGGAGGCAAGTCCCCGCCATCTTCCCGGTCAGCACCGGGACGACACCGCTACACTGCCTGCCTATTTCGCCCACCGTTTCACCGACCCGACGAGGGAACCACATGCTCCTCGCACTCTCCTTGGCATCGTCGTTGGCGTGGTGGTCGGCTGCTTCGCCCGCCGACGGCAAGTCGCTCTACAAGGAGCATTGCGCCGCTTGCCATGGTCCCGACGGTGGCGGCGACGGGCCGCTCGCGAAGGACCTGCGGTTCAAGCCGCGCGCGTTCAAGGAGGGGAAGTTCGCGTTCGGGAACACGACCGAGGCGATGACCAAGACGATGCTCTCGGGCATTCCGGGTGAGGACGCGGCGCGCATGCCGCCGTTCAAGGGGATCCTGAACGATGCCGAGATCGCGGCGGTCATCGATTACGTGCGGACGCTCATGCCGGCGCAGCCCGTGCTGACGGCGGCCGACATGAAGATGGAGGTGAGCGACACGCCGAAGATCGTGCGCGGCGTGATGGCGCCGCTGCGGGAGGGAGAGCGGCCGCTCGCGCGCGCACTGCTGGCCGGCCTGCCGTCGGGCTTCAGCTTCGAGTACGCGACCGAAAACTTCCACCTGGTCGCGGTGCGGCGCGGCGAGTTCCTGACGCGCACCGATTGGCTCGAGCGCGGCGGCAAGCCGCTGACGCCGCTCGGGACGCCGCTCTTCGTGGCGCCGGAGCCCAAGGAGTGGATCGCCTTCGCGGTGGCCCCGCCGCCCGCGGATGCGAGCAAGCTCGAGCTCGCCACCTTTGGCATGACTACCGCGAAGCTGCGCGAGACCTCGACGCGCGGTGGTCAGATCGAGCTCAAGGCCGACCTGATCGACGCGACGGGCAAGCTGCGCGCCCATGTGATCGAACGGCCGCGCGACATCGTCGTCGCCGGCGCCGCCGGAATCGTCCAGGAGTTCGAGCTGATCGCGACCGACACTCCGGTCGCCGTACTCTGCTCGATCGCACTTGCGAGCGATCCCAAACTGCCGCTGCCGGTGGCGGGGAACCAAGTCACCGAGTTGACGAACCACTTGCCCGGGTCGATGGTCCACTCCGCCGCGCGAACGGCCCTTCAGAGCAGCACCGGCCTCTACGTCGTGCGGGCACCGGACGGCTCGCTCGCGTGTGTGCGCCTCGAAGTGCCGGAGGACGCGATCTGGCAGTGCGATGGCCGCGACTCCCACGAGGTGGTCGACGTCCAGGTAGTGGTCGGCGACGAGCCGGTGATCGTCCGGCGGACGACGGTCTTCTGCGCCAACACCACAGTCCTCGGGCTGAAAGTGATTGCACACGAGCTGGGCATCCAATGAACTCCTCACTCGTTCGATCACTGGGGTTACACGTGAACCATGCTCTCTTCCGCGATGCGCTCGCCCTGATCACGGCAACCGCCTCGACCGTCGCGGCGCAGGCACCTGCCCCCGCCCCGGTCGCCAAGGAGTCGGACTACTACGCCGTCGATTTCATCCCGACTCCGCCGGGCTCGGTCGAGGTCGGCGGCCTGGCCTTCCTCCCCGACGGTCGCTTGGTCGTGAGCACGCGCCACGGCCAGGTCTGGATCGTCGATCACCCGCTCGCACCGAATCCGGCCGACGCGAAGCTCTCGCTCTTTGCCGAGGGGCTCTACGAAGGGCTCGGTCTCAACGTCGTCGACGGCGAGATCTACGTGGTGCAACGCACCGAGCTGTCGCGGTTGCGCGACGTCGATGGCGACGGCCGCTGCGACACGATCGACACCATCACGGACGATTGGGGTGTGTCGGGCAACTACCACGAGTTCGCCTACGGGCTGCCGCGCGATGCCGCCGGCAACTTCTATCTCTCGTTCAACGTCAGCTTCTTCGACCCGCAGTGGTGGCACGGCAAGTCGCCTGCGAAGTGGCGCGGCTGGGTCGTGCAGGTCACTCCGGACGGCAAGGTCGTGCCCTTCGCGTCGGGAATGCGCAGCCCGAACGGGCTCGGCTTCAATGCGGAGGGCGATCTCTTCGCCACCGACAACCAAGGTGACTGGATGCCGGCTGGCCCCCTCTTCCACATCAAGAAGGGAGAGTTCTACGGCCACCCGGCGAGCCTGGA
>CAYRQC010000752.1:0-4066 GCA_964426265.1 uncultured Phycisphaerales bacterium
CGACGAGTCGTCGAGCCATCGGCTCGCTGACGCAGTGCATGCCGGCTTGCATGTCCTCGAGGTGCGCGTGTTCGATTGGTACGGCGCCGGCGGGATCCACCGCCCGGTGAGCCTCTCGTCGCGCCCCCTCGGCGCCGCCGCGGAGTTCCTGCGCGGGCGGTGAGGAATCGGCGAATCGGACGGCGCGCGGCGATTGGCTACCGAGCAAACAGCGCGACCACTCCGGGCTCGTCGAGCGGCGCCAGCAACGCATCCGGCTCGGCCGCGGCGGTGCTCGGAAGAACGACGAACTCGCGCGTCGCGATATCGAAGCGCCGCACTTCGACGCGCTCGCGGCTGACACTGTCCGGGAGCTGCAACCAGAGCGTCACCGCCGCGCGAAACGGCGCTCCATCGCCGGTCTCGATCGCATGGAAGCGCCCGAGCGAACGGCGGCCCTCGACGAAGCGCGGCGGCCCCGCCGTCGAGGCGATGCAGAGCGGCGTCGGGCGGGCGATCGCGCCAGGTGCAAAGTGGATGCGTAGCGATCCGTCGAAGCTCGCCGCCTCCGCTTCGGCGCCGGCCGCGAGCGGGACGCGGACGACGTCGGAGAGGAGCGTCCGATCGCCGCGGGTTGCGTCGGGAAGCAACAGCTCGAGCGCGAGGCGCGACTCGTCGAAATCCGCTTCCGGTACGTGCACGACGAAGCGCTCCAACGCTCCCGCGAGCTTGGGATCGGGTACGACTGCTTCCACCGCGAAACTGCTCGGCGAGCCACGCTTGCGCACCACCGGCTGGCCGCTCGGCGCGATGAACGGCGCGATCTCGATCACCGTTCCGGCCTCGCGCTCCTGCGCGCGCTCCGGATGGACACGCACGAGCGGCGACGGTGGGCCATCGGGGCCCGGCTCGCTGTCGAACTCGAGAACCCACTCGGAGCGCCGCTCGGTCACCCGGAACTCGGCCCGCGCACCATCGCGCACTCCCCACACACGATCGCCGACGTGCAGCCCCAGGAGCTGCATCGTCCCGTCACCCCACGTCATGCCTTGATAGAGCGTCCGGCCATCACTCGGCTGCTCCGTGTAGACCAAGACTCCCGAACGATTCGACTCCCCGAGCCCTGCGACCCGCAAGCGCGTGTCCCAGCATCCGGCTTGCGTGTCGCGGATCACGGCGACGACGTCGTCACCGACGTGGTTCGTGAACGCCGGCGGCACGACGCCGCCGCGCTCGACCGGAGTCGTGATCGGGCACCAGTAGCCGCCGCGCCAGCCTTGATGCCACTCCTGGATCTGCTGCCAACAGCTACGGCCATTCCACATCCCTTGGTTGGTGTAGCTGTGGTGATTGCCTGACCAACAGATTTTCCAGTCGGCGTATTGGTACCCCATGATGCAACGACACATCTCGGAGTAGGCAAGCCCGCGATACGCACCCTGCGGTGCGCCGAGGTACTCGTCGTAGAGACCGAGGCCGTAGTGGCCGAACTCGTGCACGATCGTGCTGAAGTGGCCGTGCGCATCCCACGGCCCGTTCCAGGCGCGACCGAAGTTGATCGCCGAGTTCCAGGGCGAACTCGCCGCGTCGTAGCGCTGGCGGAGACCGGCGACGGTTGCGTTGGGATGGATGTGGTTGCAGGTCCAATCCCACAGATCGGCGCTGTTCCAGTTCACACCGTTGTCGGCCACCGCCACGCGCTTGAAGGTGAGCTGGCCATCGCTCGCCGCGTAGAGGAACTCGGCGGCACGGCGCAGCCCGCGCACGATCTCCTCGAGATAGGGCCGCCCCGCATCCCACTCCGTGCTGCAATAGAGCGAGTAGCGAGTGATCGAGCGGCCCATGAGCACGTCGCGGCCGCCACCCGGCGCGAAGGTCGGCAGCAGCTCGCGGCCATCGTCACCGATGGTCGCGCTGGTGAGCACGACGTCATAGAGGACGCCACCGACCTCCTCGCGATGCGCCTTGGCGGCCGGCTCGACCCAGACGACCTTGGTGGCGCGCAGTTGCCACGCGCCCGGCGGCACGTTGCCGAACCAGTAGCTGCCCGCGCCGTCGCTGCCACCCCGCGCGACGACGCGACCGTCGCGCTCGAGCGTGATCTCGGCGCCCGCGATCGGATCCCCCGCGGCGTCGATCACACGCCCCGCCAGGAACGAGGTCGGTGGCGCGGGGACGCCGACGTCGACGCTCTTGTGTGTCCGATCGCCCGCGCTGCTCCGGGTGGTGACGTCGAAGTGGACCGCGAGCGGGCCGCCGCTCATGAAGTTCGGGCGCACCACGACCGACCGCTGCACGAGCGCATCGCGCGGCAGCGCACCGAGGCGTGCGAGATCATCCGGCAGCGCGAGCAGATCGAGACCCGGCGAGAGCGCAACGGCGACCTGCAGGTCGTCGCACGGCCCGGTGGTTCCAGCCACTGACTGGTCGAGCGACAGCACAGCACGCTGCGCATCGCTGCGCCAGACCGGCTCGGTCCAGGAGCGAGTCGCGATCGGTGGACGGGCGTCGACCGGCGCGGGTGAGCTTGCGAACGCGATGGCAAGGCAACGCATCTCTCCCGGCGCAAGCTCGACCTCATCAGCGTAGATCGCCAAAGCGGAGTCGGCCGTCAGCGGGGCGCCCGGCTGAACCGCGAAGTCGAACGGCGCATCGACCATCGCGGCGAGCGGCGCGAGCACGGCGCGATCGGGCGCCGCCACGCCGACTCCGCGCAACGCGAGTGTCAACGCCCCCACGCTCACCACGCCAGGAACTGCGTCGCCGACGAAGTCACACGTGGTGTCGAGCACGTGTCGCTCGCCGACCCGGACCTCGGGTGCATCGTCGAAGCCGTCGACAAGATCGAGCAGCAACCGGAGGCCGACCCGGTGCGCGGCGCCACCGCGATTGGTGACGCTGGCTTCGATCCGCAGCGTGGTGCGCGCGACCACCGCCGGCTCGTCGGCGCGCGGAGCTTCGCCGCGAACCACGAGCGAGACGTCGATGTCGCCTTCGCGCGCGGCGAGCGCGAGCCCACCCTGCACGCCCACAAGCCCCGCTCGTGGCGAGAGCATGCGCGGGCTGCCGTCGAGCGTGAGCGAGAGCCGGCTCGACCACGGCTGCGGGAAGCCGAAGAGCAGCGGCGCAAGGCCGGTCGTCCCGGACTCGGGACGCACTGCGGCAGCGAACGCCCCCTCCTCCGACAACGCGACGCTCAGCGCGCCGATCGCGTTCACCGCAACGCCGGGCGGTGCGTTCGGCAGCGTGCTCGCGGGCGCAGCCTTGCCAGCGGCGAGGAAGGGCGCGAGCTGCCGCAGCTCGGCCGCCTTCTTCGCCCATGGCGATCGGGGTGAGAAACCGCTCGCCAGCTCGCCGACGCGTGCGAACTCGCCACGCGCCAGCGCGCGTGTCAGCACGCGATAGCGTTCGCTGTCGTCGCTGTTGGCGACGCTGTCACTGCGGTCACCATCGTCGCTCGCAGTCGCCTGCCCTGTCGCACGCGCCGCGCAAAGCGTCAGCGTCAGCAGCGCCGCGAGCCGTCCGCTCACCACAGGTTGCGACGCACCCACTCGAGCGCGGCGTCGACCGTTCCGCCCGCAGGCACCGGCACCTCCATCTCGATCTGCTCCGAGCTCTTCTTGGTGGCGGCGTGCGACGACGCGGCGATCTCGTAGAGCGTCCCCGGGTGCTCGACAATGCGAACGGTCGCGTCGGCGCCGCTGCCGTTGCGCACTTTGAAGGTCAGCTTGGTCCGTTGGTCGAACGCCACCACCTTGTTCCAGCGATCGCGCCGCTCGTTCTCGTTGCCTTGGAATGCCACCGCGCGTTCGACCGAGAGATCGCGCGCATGGCCGAGGTAGAGCTTGGCCGTCTCACCGAGCGGCGTGGATGGAAAGACATCCTCGCCCAGCAGCCCGGGCCGCCCATCTTCTTGTGGTGCGAGGATGCGGATCTTGCCGGCGGGCAGGAAGGGGCGCGCGAGCGGCGTTCCCTCCTTGTTTGCGAGCTCGAGCTCGATCGCCGGCGTGCCGCCATAGCGGCCGACGTCGTACACACGGCGGCGCACCACTGGAACGCGCTCGACGCGCAGCACGTCGAGCTGCCG
>CAYRQC010000753.1:0-2533 GCA_964426265.1 uncultured Phycisphaerales bacterium
CCAAGGGAGTCGACTTCGTCTACGTCTACTGCAACGTGCCGGAGAAGGCCGCCGACAAGCTGAAGTTCCACAAGGAGCACAAGTTCAGCGGTGCGTTCTTCAATGACGAAGGTGCCGCCTTCACGAAGAAGCTCAAGGCGGGAAAGACGGGCGAGGCACTGATCGTCGACAAGACCGGCAAGGTGCTCTACCGCGGCGGCATCGATGACAACCTGAACGAGCCGTCGAAGGTGAAGTCGAAGTTCGTCGCCACTGCGCTCGACGAGATCCTCGCCGGCAAGGCCGTCACCACGACGACCGGCAGCGTGTTTGGCTGAAGCGTCAAGATGTGAGAGCTGCCGGTCGGCAGCTCGTGAACGACGAGCCAGTTGAAAAATGATCTTTGCCGCGGGGAGGCCTCGAGCCTCCCCGCGGTCGTTTCGGGGTGGCGCACGGCCGCCCGACGCAACGGGGTGGCACGCCGTCCTAAGATCCGCGGCACATGACCACCGCGTCTCCAGCTCGGCATTGCTCGCTGCCCGCTCGCAGCGGTCTGCGGACGGCGCTCTATCGCCTGCTCTGCGCAGCGAGCGCGGTCCTGGTGACGATCGCGCTGGTCGAGGCCGCCCTGCGAGCCCTCTTCCGCGGCGACGTCGCGCAGGTGCTCGCCTCCCGCCAGCGCAACGTCGCTCCCGATGCGTCGAGCATCCTCTGTGTCGGTGATTCGTACACCTTCGGCCTCTACTACCGCGTCGAAGAGGCCTACCCGGCACGGCTCGAGCAGCTCCTGTGCGCTGGCGACCCCGCAGATGGGGACGGCCGCGCCCGCTGGTTCGTCGAGAACGGCGGCATGCCGGCGCAGAATCTGGCGCAGGTGGCGGCGCGGCTGCCGGAGCAGCTCGCCCGTCTGCGGCCCAAGGCGGTCGTGGTCCTCGGCGGCTTCAACGACCGCTGGAACTTCGCGGAGCCGGGCGATCCAGGAATCGCGAGCCGTCTCTTCTCGAGCTTGGTCGTCGTGAAGCTCGCGCGCCTCGTCTTCGCGAGTGGTGGTGGCGAGGTGAGGCAGGAGAGCCACGTGCGGATCCAGGAGAACTCGGCCGAGCAGATCCGGATCTCCGGTGCCGACGGCCCCACCTCGGTCGAGATCAAGAAGAACGGCGAGCGGCTCGACGATGACACGCAGGTCGCGCGCGTCACCGCGCGCCTCGAGCAGATCGTCGCGCAAGTGCGGGCCGCAGGCGCGTTGCCGCTCCTCTGCTCCTACCCCTCCCAGGAGCGAACTTTCGAGCCGCCGTCCCGCGCGGCCGAAGCGGTGGCCGCGCGGCTGCACGTGCCGTTCGTCGATCTCCGTCGTGCGTTCGCGCTGCAGCTCGAGCAGCATCGCTACGACGAGCTGCTGATCCCCGGCGACCGCCACCCCACCGACCGCGGCTACTGGCGGATGGCGGTGTTGGTGGCACAAGCGCTGGCCGAGCAGCAGGTTTGGCAGCCGCCGCCACCGCTTGCGGATGCACTTCGTGCTGCACCGACCGCGGACTTCGCCATCCCCGCAATCCGCGAGCAGCGCTTCCCGATCGAGCTCGCCGTCCTCGACGCCAACGGCACCTGCAAGCTCTCGGGTCCACCCGACGCGCACTGGAAACTGTTGCTGTCGGGAAGTGACGCGCCGGTGCAGGACTTCGGCCGCATCCAGCTCGCGATGGCCGCCGACGCGATCTTCGCGCGCTGTGACCGTGACGAGCACTGCGAGGGGGAGCTCGATGCACGGGGCGAGACGACGCTGGCGATCGCGCCGGAGCTGCGGACTGGCGCCCGCTGGGCCGCGCTCGTCGTGCTGCACGACCAGTTGCTCGGCGCCGAGGATCTGCAAGTGCGTGGCATCGCGGGACCGATCGCAGTGCAGTGGTGACGTCAGCGGCGGAATCCATGCGGTCATGACGAACTCATGACAGCACTCTGCTGCGAATCCGCGCGCGTGGGCGCATGCGCGGCTTGGCACGCGACTCCCGACTCACGAGAATCGTCGCGCCGCCTTCGTGCAAAGGAGTGTCAGCCATGCTCGCGACCTTGATCGGCTTCGTGATCGCCAGTGTCGCCGCGTTCGGAGATCCGTGCGCGAACTGCAAACCGACAGCGCTGTGCACCGTGCACCAGCAAGAGGAGACGGCAGCCGTCACCGAGCTGATGCCGCGGTTGAAGGCGAAAGGTCCATTCGATCGTCAGGCCGCGATCGTGAAGCTCGGCGAGCTCGATGCGAAGCATCCGCTCGCGCCGTCGCTCGAGATCGCCAAGCTCGTCGCGTCGACGCTCGACGACGAGAAGGTCATCGTGCGAACCGAGGCGGCGAAGGTGCTGGCCGCCGGGATGCACCCCGATGTCGTAATGAACGCCCTGATCGGCACGCTCGAGGCGACCCAGAAGGAGCTCGCGAAGATGCCGTTCGGCCGCGGCGACTGGGGCGGCGGTCCGGGTGGTGGTGGCGGCGCGGGTGGCGCGGGTGGAGCTGGCGGCGGCGGCAACGCGAAGGAGGACCCGAAAGCGGTCGAGCGCCGCA
>CAYRQC010000754.1:0-4521 GCA_964426265.1 uncultured Phycisphaerales bacterium
GATCGCGCGCGCGATCACCTCCTTGCCGGTGCCGCTCTCGCCCTCGATCAGCACGCTCGCGTCGCTCTTCGCGACCGTCTTCACCGTGCGGATCACCTCCTGCATGGTGCGCGAGCGGCCGATCACCGTGCCGAAGCCGTCGCGCTCGGCGCGCTCGCGCAGCCGCGCGTTGTCCTCCGAGAGCGCCAGCATTGCGCCGATGCGTGCGACGTGCGCGACGATGTCCTCGTTGAGGAACGGCTTGACGACGTAGTGGTAGGCGCCGGCACGCAGTGCCTCGACCGCCGACTCGATGGTGCCAAAGCCGGTCATCAGGATCACTTCGGTCGCCGCGCGCAGCTGCTTGGCGCGCGCGAGCAGGACCGTCCCCTCCGCTCCCGGCATCCGGATGTCGCTCACGATCACGTCGAAGACGCGCAGCTCGATCAGCCGCAGCGCCTCGGCGCCGTCGGCGAGAGCAGTCACCCGATGGCCGGCCGCGACCAGGTCGTCGGCCAGCGTGACGCGGATCGTCTCCTCGTCATCGACGAGCAGCACCTCGAGTGGCACGGTGGTGGTCGGCTGCCCGGCAGTCGCGGTTCGCGTCAACGTTGGATCCTCCGCGGCCATTGTCGAGGCGCGGACGATCGCCATCAAGCGACTAGCTACGTCGGCCCTACGGCACCAGCCGCATCAGCGGAGGACCGAGCGCGCGCGCGACCGCAAAAGGCAGCCCCTGGATGACGCGCCGCGGCAGCGAGAACTTCTCGTTGCCCGGATTGACCGCGGGGATCGCCTGCCCCGGCGCGAGGAGGTAGCGATAGGGCAGCGCGGTCGGCTCGAAGCCCATGTTCTTCTTGAACTGGTAGGGCCCGGTGTCGACTCGGCTGCGACCGAAGTCGAAGCGGCGAAAGCCCTCGGTCACCGCGGTTCTCATCAGCTCCCAGTAGGCGAAGTTGCTTGCCGCCAGGCGATCGGATTCGGGGAGCGAGCCGGAGTAGTAGGGGTTCCACGTATCGCCGTGGAGGAGCGAGAGGACGGCGACGACGACGCTCGCCTCATTCCGCACGACGTGGAGACGAACCCGCCGGCGCCCGAGCTTCAGCAGGTCGGCGAACCACGCCCGCGAGAACGACGGCGAGCCGAGCCGCTGCTTGTTCAGCACGAAGAGCTGATGAAAGTCGTCGAGGCTTGCCGGCGCCTCGCCAAACGAGAGCCCGTGCTTGTCGCGCGCCTGCCGCGTCGACGCGCGCGACTTGCGCGGGATGATCGCGAGGCACTCCTCGGGATCGGTGGGCAGCGCGCGCACGAAAGTCGCGTAGAGCCGCGATTCGGGGAGTGCCGCGAAGCCGCCGTCGGCCGCGCCGGGTGTGGCCGGCAGCGCGGCGCAGCGCAGCTCGACGAAGCGCAGCGACTCGGCAGCGACCAGCGCGCGGAGCTTGGCCAGCAGCGCCAGCGCCGCCGCCTCGTCCCGCACCAGCGGACCGCCATAGACGCCGTAGGGCACCGAGACGAGCGCGCGCCCCGACAACGGCGAGCGCGTCTCGAAGAGCGGCAGCACACCGACCAGGTGACCGGCGCGCCGTGCCTCGAGGTAGCGCGGCCGATGCGGGAAGTGGCGACGTACGAGATCGCGCCAGGTCGTGGTGTGGAAGAGCGAGCCGCCCGGGTGGCGCTCGACGAACTCGTCGAAGCCGTGGCCCGCGGCAGTGACCGCCAGCTCCACGACCTCCACCCCGCCGGCGCCGCACCCCTCGGCCTCGACCGTCACTCGCCGCCTCCGTCAGACCGCGCGATCGCCAGCGCGTGCACCGCCATGCCGCTCCTTGCCGACCGGACCGAGCAGCACCGCGCTCTCGTCGGGACGCCGCGGGACCGCGGCGGACCCGCCAGCTCCGCGAGGCGGATCATCGGTTCGATCGAGAGACGGACTGTGACCGTCGGCCGCGACCGGCGGCTCGCCGGCAACGTGCGGTGCCGGCGCAGGAGCGTCGCCGCCCTCGGCGACGCGCCCGACCTTGTAGTCCTTGAGATTGCGCGCCTGAGTGAAGATCACGATCTCGGCGACCAGGCCGATGAAGAAGGTCTGCACGCCGAGCACGATCATCAGCGCGCCGAAGATCAGCCACGCCCGGTTCTTGAGCCGCGTGCTGGAGTCGTCACCGCCGAGGATCATCTCGATCAGCAGCACGACGCAGGTCAGCATCCCGACGCCGAAGATGCCGCCGCCGGCGAGCCCGAAGAAGCGCAGCGGCTTGCGCGTGAAACGCGTCAGGAAGATCAGCGCCGCGATGTCGAGCGCGCGCCGCAGGTAGACGCCGGCGCCGAAGAGCGAGCCGAGCAGCTTCGCGCCGCCCTGCTCGGCGATGTGGCGCACCTTCACTTCGGCGACCTCGTAGCCGGCGCGGAACGCCAGTACCGGCAGGAAGCGGTACATGTCGCCCTGCACCGAGACGTCCTCGAAGACACGCCGGCGCATCGCCCGCTGCAGGCAGTTCAAGTCGTGCACGTTCGCCTTCGTGAGGCGCCGCATGAGCGAGTTGAAGAACCACGACTGCACGCGGTTCAGCCACGCGTCGATGCGCGGCGAGCGCCAGCAGGTGACGACGTCGGCGCCGCCGTCGAGCGCGTCGAGCACCTTCTGCATGTCGGCGGGATCGGTCTGGATGTACTGCGGCAGCGAGAGCACGACCTTGCCGCGCGCGATCTTGAAGCCGGCGGCCAGCGCGATCGACTCGCCGAACGGCTGGTTGAACTTGATCAGCCGCACGCTCTTGCCCTTCGGCCGGCGCGTGGCGAGCGACTCGAAGAGCTTGTCGGTGGCGCCGTCGAGGACGAAGACGAACTCGTACGAGAGGCCGCGGCGGTCGAACTCCCGCCCGAACTGCTCGACGATCGCCTCGAACTCGACGTGGTCGTCGTGGACTGGGACGACCACCGTAAGGTCGCGCTCGTTCGAGCCGTCGCTCGCGTCGCCGCCGGGAGCGGCCACCTTGGTCGCGAGCACACTCATGCCGGCCTCCCGGCGGCAGCTTGCTCCGTGTAGAGCTGCTCCATGCCGCCGTCGCCGACGCGGTTCAACAGCTCGCACAGGAATCCGAGCGAGAGGATCGTGACTCCGAGGTAGGTGCCAAGCGCAGTCATCCCGGGGAAGACCACCGTCGAGAGCACGCCATCCTCGGTGCCGGAGTCGGCATAGAGCGATCCGAAGAGGATGCTGGCCACCAGCAGGAAGACCCAGATCGCCACCCGTCCGAACCAGTGCAGCGGCCGGAACGCGAAGTGGACCAGCAACCGCAGCACCAGGATGTCGAGCATCACCCGGTAGATCCGGTTGATGCCGTACTTCGAGCTGCCGAACGGGCGCGGATGGTGGCGCACCACCACCTCCTGCACCTTCGCGCCGAGCGCCGCGGCGAAGGCCGGCACGTAGCGGTGCATGTCGGAGTAGAGCGGCACGCGGCGCAGGAACTCCGCGCGATAGCCTTTCAACGTGCAGCCGAAGTCGTGGAGCTTCACGCCCGAGACCCGCGCGATCAGCGCGTTGGCGACCAGCGACGGCACGCGCCGCGAGAGGAAGTGGTCCTTGCGATCGCGCCGCCAGCCCGAGACCACGTCGTAGCCGCGATCGAGCTCGCGGACGATGACCGGGATATCGAGCGGATCGTTCTGCAGGTCGGCATCGAGTGCGACCACGTAGTGACCGCGAGCATGATCGATGCCGGCGCAGAGGGCGGCCGTCTGCCCCGCGTTCTTGGCGAGCGTGACCGCGCGGACCCGCCGGTCGAACGCCAGCACCTCTTCGATCCGTTGCGGCGTCCCGTCGGTCGAGCCGTCATCGACGAAGAGGATCTCGAAGCTGCGGCCCATGCCGACGAGCACGTCACAGAGCGCCCTTGCCAGCGGCAAGATCGAGCTCTCCTCGTTGAAGCACGGGATGACGACCGACAGCTCGGGAACCGGCAGCAACCTCTCCTCCATCCAAGTGGCTCGGTCAAACCAGGTGCTCGGTCAGGCCAGGTGGCTGAGGCAGGCCCGTTGGCCTGGTCAGGTGCCCGTCCCAAGATCCTCGGGAGCTATCGGCCCCCCGCAGAGCCGTCCTCCAATCGGTCCGCACGATCTGGCAAGGGTCGGAACGGAAGTCACCATGCATAGCTCTCTCCCGCGAGTCGGCAATCGGGCAATCACGGAGAGGGCAGGAACCGACGCCGTCCGTTGATGCCGCGTCGGCGGAGCAGTAGAAGCAGCGCGCGGTTCGAAGGGGCTCATGCAGAAGGCGCTGATTGTCACCCATCGGGAGCGGTTGCTGCCGGCGGTGCTCGTTGCCCTCGCCGGCGGCGAGCTCGTCACCGAGGCGGTGCGCGAGGTCGCCGACGCCTCCGAACGGATCAGTCACGGACGCTACGACCTGGTCGTCTTCGATCTCGCCTCGCTTCCGCGCCGCGACGGGGCGGCGCTGCGCGCGCTGCCGGCGCGCCGCGGCGGTGCGGCGCTGCTGGTCGTGGTGCCGGCCGGTCGGCCGCAGCTCCTGCGTCGCGCGCT
>CAYRQC010000755.1:0-3349 GCA_964426265.1 uncultured Phycisphaerales bacterium
CGGCAGCTCGCCGCGGACGATCGGCTCGCAGGCGGGCGCGCAGCCGCAACGCTCGAACGCCGCCAGCTCCTGCTCGACGCGCGCGACGGCCGCCAGCACATCGCGGGCGGCGGCACGTCCATCGCCGGCGAGGAGCGCACGCGCCTTCTCCGCGGCTTCGCGGCTCTCGTGCTGCAGCAGGCCCAGGCGATCGTGCAGCGCGATGAGCGCCCGGTTCATCTCGGCCGCCGTGTCCTGCAGGAGATCGCTCTTGCGGATCGTGACGCCGCGCGGCACGCGGCCGCCGGCGAGCTGGCGCAGCACCGCCTTGAAGCGATAGGTCGGCCCGGCGATGCGAAACGTCTCGAGGATGCCGTGCGCGAAGAGGCAGATGAAGGTGCAGAGCAACGGCACCAGGATCAACCGCAGCATCACCTCGACCCGGAACGCCGTTTCCATCAGCGCCCACTCGGGTGGATCACCGAGGAACGTGAACGCCACCGGCGCCACGACCGAGATGACGAGGAAGACCAATAGATAGAAGAGCAGCGTCCCTCCCAGTCGACCGATGAACTTCAGCTGGAAGTCGCGATCGATCAGGACCGTGCTGCGCTTCTGGGGCCGTGTTCCATTCGCCATCGAGATTGTCCTGTTCGTCGCCATCGGGCTTCGCCGCTTCACCGTCTCCTCGCCTCATCGGCGACGGAGGTTCCACTCCTTCAGCCAGGCGCGCTCGAGCTCGAGCTTTTCGGCGTCGGCGACGGGGCCGGCGTAGAGCTGCTCGAGCAGATGATGGGGCTGTGGGTCGTCCCGGAACACACGCGTCGCCTCCACCAGCTCGACCGCGGCGTCCGCGAATTTGGAGGCGTTCAGCAGGCATTGAATGAGCCGCCAGCGCACCGGCGCGTCGCTTGGTGCCGCGGTCAGCAGCGTGCGCAGCTCCAGCGTCGCCGCGGGCCAGTCGGACTTCTTCTCGTGGACGTCGACGAAGTGCTCCCCCACCGAGCGCTCCTTGGGCGCGAGAGTGCGGGCTTCGGTGAGCACGGCAAGTGCGCCGTCGAAGTCCTCCTCCCCAAGGCAGCACTCCGAGAGCTCGAGCAGCACGGGCAGTGACCGTCCCTGCTTCTTCAGCAAGTCGGCGAGCAGATCCTTCGCCGCCCCCCACTCCCCGAGCCGTTTGTGACAGCCAGCGAGCAGGAGCTGCAGCTCGTGGTCGCTCGGCACCAGGTTGAGCGCGCGCGTCAGCACCTCGGCGGCCTTCTGGTCGTCGCCGCTCGCGACCGCACACCAGCCGACCACACGCACCGGCAGCTCGTAGGTCACGTCGAGCGCGATCGCCTTCTGCGCCAGCTCGATCGCCTTGGCGAGCTCGCGCTTCTCGAACTGTGTCACCGCCTGACTCGCGAGCGAGCGCGCCTCGAGCTGTTCGCGCGTCGGTTCCGCGGGTGGTGCGAGTGGCGCGCCCGCCGGTTTCACCTCCGGCGAGACGCCGGGCTTGGCTCCCGCCGTGGCTGCCGGCTTCACTCCCGGATTCGTCGGAGCGCCCTGCTGCGGCGTGCGCGGGACGATCATCCGGACCGTCGCGGCGATCGCGGATGCAACCGGCGCCGCCAACATCACACTGGTCACCATCACCATGAACATGGACTTGCTCCTCTTCCGCAGCACCGTGGTCAGCGCTGCGGCGCCACTCGAACCACCTGCACCGAGCGAATCGTCTGTCCGCTGCTGTCACCGCTCGCCGGCACCACCGTCCCCACCTGCAGATCGATGCGACCGAGCGCATCCACGGTGAAATCGAGCGTCTCGACCTGGTTCATCACCACCGCCTCGTCGCCGTCCTGCCGCCGGACGAGCTGGCTGCCACTGCGGAAGAGCTCGATCGGCGTCGACCAGATCGGGACGATCTCCGAACCGTTGGTGCCAAAGCTCGCGACGCGACGGAAGGTGATCCGCTGATCGCCCGTCGTGCCGGTGACCGTCATGTAGGGTGTGCCCGTCGCGGCGTCGACGCCACGCGAGCTGGTGCGCAGCTCGTGCGCGAGCTTTTGCAGCGTGTTCTGCGCGCGGGCGTTGC
The DNA here is from genome assembly GCA_964426265.1 of uncultured Phycisphaerales bacterium. Classification (GTDB taxonomy): domain Bacteria; phylum Planctomycetota; class B15-G4; order B15-G4; family SIAN01; genus SIAN01. The sequence continues at coordinate 2,057 of CAYRQC010000755.1, forward strand.
GCTCGATCACGCTCACGCCGAACTGGCCGCTGCGCGTCATGAGCAGCGCCGAAGAGACAGCCGTCTGCAGCAGCACCGCGAGGATCGCGGCGGAGATCGTCACCTCGAGCAAGGTGAAGCCTGCGGGGCGGCCGTGCGTTCGCGTCGGCTGCGTGCTCATTGATTCGGCTGCTTGCTGCCGCTGGACGACGTGCCACTGTTCGAGGACTTCCCGGAGCTGGACGATCCCTTGCCCGAGTTGCTCGAACTCGTCCCCGAGCTGGTGCTTCCCGAGCTCCCGGCCAGCGAACCGGTCCCGCTCAGGGAGCTCTTCAGCGAGGACTTGACACCACTCGACACGGAGGAGGTCACGTCGATCACCTGACGTTCGAGAGACTCCTTCAAGTCCTCGACCCCCCAGTCGTAGCGCTCTTGCGTCGTGTCCGCGCGGATCTGGTCGAACGTCCGCAGCCCGGTGATCGCCGCGACTCCGGCTTCCGGCGCGCCGGCGCCGGCCGAGGTCCAGTAGCCCGGGTCGACCCGCACCGTCTCCAGGAAGTTGAGCGTCTCCTCGTTCGGGAACCCGGGTGGCGGATTGTCGAGCGCCGACTGGTCGTAGATGCTCGCGCCCTGCTTGAAGCCGTGCGACACCGCGCCGTTCTTGTCGAGCAGCGTCGCCACCGGGCGCTTCAGCGACATGATGCTGCCGAATCGGCAGAGCGATTGCTTCACGCTCGCGCTGCCCGACAGCGATGCCACACCGTTGGCGTCGAGCACGATCCCCTCGATGCCGACCATGCCGCCCGTCGTCACCAGGTTGGCGTTGATCTCGAGCGCACTCGGAACGTTGCGCGCGTAGCGGATGTCCCCCTTCGCGATGATCCCGAGCGCGTGGTCACGAATGAACTTGGGGTTCGGGACATACTCGCCGCTGCTCGCCATGGTGCCGTTCAGGAAGGCGAACTGGGAGTTGGAATCGACGTAGCGCAGGTGGTTCGTGATGGTGACCGACGACTCGGTGACGAATGTGACCTTGCCGTTCAGGTCGCCATCGATCTTGCGGATCGACTCCGAGAAATACATGACGCCGGTCGCCGGGATCGTCTTGGTCGACACCAGCTTTCCGGCCACGGTTTGTGACACGTACTCGGTGTAGGTTTCCGTCTTGTAGATCGGGACGTACTCCTCGACGGTGTAGGTGCCGTCCGCGACCTGGACCCCCTTCCACTCGTCGACGTAATAGGTCTCCGTGGCCCAGTAGCCGAGCGCGCCGCCGCCCGTGACGTCGGTACCGGTGCCGCCGCTGGTCGAGGT
>CAYRQC010000756.1:0-4057 GCA_964426265.1 uncultured Phycisphaerales bacterium
CGTTTCGCAAGGTGGCGGGTGCGATGGCGGCGCAGCTCTCGATCGCCAACGCCGCCGCGCCGGCGCAGTCGAACGTGAGCTTCAAGTGGAAGCCGGGTGGGGATGCGCCACCTGGCGCGATGAAGCCGCAATGAAGCCGATCATCGCGCCGCGCGAGCTTTCGCAAGCCGACGCGCGGACGCTCGCGATCACCTGGAGTGACGGCCATGCGAGCCGCTACGACGTGCGCGACCTGCGGCTCGCCTGTCCGTGCGCCCACTGCGTCCAGGAGTGGACGGGCGAGGTGATGGTGAAGCCGGAGCTGATTCCGGCCGACGTCCATCCGCTCGATCTCGAGGCGGTCGGCAACTACGGGCTGCGCATCCAGTGGAGCGACGGCCACGGGACGGGGATCTACACCTACGACCGGTTGCGCGCCTTCTGTGGTTGTGCGGCGTGCGGGGGGCCGAAGGACCCGCTGAAGCTCGGCGTGAAGCAGTAGACCCGGGACGGTCGCGTCAGCCGACGCGCCGAGCCGAAGCACCCTTGCTCGGCCGCACGAGCGTCGCGCGAGCACCGCGTGCCGTGACCGCCGCAACCACCTCCTGCTCGCGCTCCGGTGCGTAGGCAAAGAGGCAGCCGCCACCGCCGGAGCCGGTGAGCTTGGCGCCGAGCGCACCGGCGTCGAGCGCCGCGCGCCGTAGCGTCTCGATGCGGTCGGTCGAGACGCGCAGGCCGTCGCGCAGCTCGCCGTGATGTTGATCGAGCAGCTCGCCGATGCGGGCACGATCGAGCGGCGCCTCCGTGAAGCAGCGCAGCGCGGCAAGCAGGAGATCGCGTGAGCGCAGCGTCGCGAAGAGGAGCCGCTCGCGCTCGCTGGCCGCGTCGCCTGCCGCGGCCGAATCGCCAGCGCTGCCGCCAGTAATGCCGCCATCGCGATCACCGGCGTGATTGCCAACGTGATCGCCAGCGTGACCGCCATTCCGAGTCGTGGCATCGACCAGGAGGTTCCACGCCGCGTCGAAGGAGAGTGCCGCGAGATCGAGCGTCGGGTCGAGCGCCCGCAGCGGTGCGATCGCCCGTTCGACGGCGGCGCGCGTGCGTGCCAGGAGCGCGACGGTCGCCTTCGGCTCGCCACTTTCGATCAAGACCAGCCCGCCGAGCGGCACGTCGAGCGCCTGCACGAAGGGCGTCGGGCCGAAGTTCAGGTGATGGAGCCCGCCGAGCGCACTGGCGAGCTGATCCATCCGTCCTCCGGGAGCGCCAAAGCGGCCGACCTCGGCCTGCCACGCGATCTCGGCGAGACGCCGTGGCTCGCTCCACCGTTCTGCGCTCGCTCCCGCGTGCAACAGCAGCGCCCGCAGGAACGCGACCACCAGCGCCGAGCTCGAGCCACAGCCGGCGTTGCTTGGAAGATCGCTCTCCACAACGACCCGAGCGCCCCCAGGAAACCGGACCCCTTGGCGCACCAGCTCCTGCACTGCTGCGCGCAGCCACCGCGCGCTGGCGTTGCCGCCACCCGCCGCCGGATCGAGCTCCGGCTCGGTCGAGCCGTCGATCGCGATCCGGTCGCGGACGCCGAGGTCCGCCAGCTCGATCGCGAAGTGGTCGTTGAGGGCGCCGCTTGCATCCGGCTCGAGCCGCACGTGGACGCCGCGGTCGATCGCCAGCGCGATGACCGCGAGCCCGAGGTAGTCCTGGTGCTCGCCGAAGAGACAGAGCCGACCCGGCGCGAACGCCTCGATGGCCGAAGCTGCGCGCGGCTCGTCACGTCCGGTCGTCACGCGTCACTCGTCACGGCCGACTCACGTTGCCGCCGTCAGCTTGCGCACCACCTCCGCGTTGGCGGGCGGGAAGTGGAGGGCAGTCAGCTCGCTCTGGGCGACCCAGCGGGCGCTGCGCTCGCTCACCGCGGTCGCGTCGAGCGTCGTCGCCCCGACGCACTTGCACTGGAAGAACGTCAGCGCGAGCCGCCGGCCGTCCCCCTCGAACCACGCCACGGAGAGCAGTTTCTCCACCGCCACGTCGAGCCCGACCTCCTCCTTCACCTCGCGCACGCACGCGGCTTCGAGGGACTCGCCGGCCTCGCGCCGGCCGCCCGGAAACTCGTCGTGGTCGCCCAGGTGCGCGAGCAGCGGTCGGCGCGTCACGACCACGCGCTCGCCATCGACGATGACTGCGATGACGACGTCCATCCAACCGTTTGCGGCAGTCGCCTTCGGCAGCGGCGCCGCGCGTCGGCGCCCGCTCATCGATGCTCGATGCCCCACCACGTGAAGCCGATGGCCGGATCGTCGTGGGGGAAGCGGAACTCGTCCTTCGGGTTGTAGTGCTGGTCGGTGTAGTAGACCATGACCATGTCGTCGCCGGGGAGCACCTCGTAGCCGTGGGCGACGCCGCGCGGGATGCGGACCGCCTTCATGTACTGCGCGCCCGCAAAGATCGAGTTGGCGAGGCCGTAGGTCGGTGAGCTCACGCGGCAGTCGACCAGCGCGATCCGGATCGTCCCACGCAACGGCACGAAGATGTCGTCCTGGTCGAGGTGGAAGTGGAACGCCTTCACGACGCCGGGCCGCGTGAGGGTCACCGACGTCTGCTTCACGCTGAAGCGGTCGACGATCTTCTCGTTGTCGCGGAAGATCTCGGCGAAGTGGCCGCGATCATCGGGCCAGAGGGTGAGCTGCTTGATCCAGGCGCCCTCGATCTGCCCCTTCGCCGGGCCGACGTCGGAGTGGATCAGGTGGTGCGCACGGACCTTGACCGGTTTCGCTTCGAGCTTCGGTTCGAGCATGGCGGAGAGCGTAGCAGCGCTACCGCTCGAGCGGGTGGCCGTTGCGCGGATCGATGGCGAGCTGCAGGTGCTCATGCGCGTCCAGATAGAAGAGGAAGCCGTACATCATCTCGTCCTCGGTTTCCTGGCCGAACCGGACGGTCTGCGTCGGGTCGGGGTTCCACGGGTTCCAGATCGAGTTGTCGAAGTGGGCGACGCACTCGACGCGGCTGCCCGCCGAGAAACGCTGGCGACCGGGGAACCAGCGGTACGACTCCTGCCAGTCGAAGTCGTAGGTCGGCACCAGCAGCATGGTCTCACGCGTGGTGCCGCTGGCGTCAATCGACTCGAACCGCATGTCGCGGCCGCGCTTGTGCATGTGGACGAACATGCCGAGCCCGATCGAGTCGGCGTCGAAGGTCCGGCTCGCGACCACCGGGTGTGCGAGCGCGCCGGGCGGAATCGCGAAGCGGAAGTCGGCGACTTCGAGATGGCGCAGCCGCTTCTGGATCGTCGATCGCGGGAAGTGCAGCCCGACCTCGAGGCGATCCGTCTCCGGCTGGCCGGTGGTCACGTAGTGGATCTGCAGCCCGAGAATCGAGCCGGCCGGCAGCAGGACCGCCGTGCCCGGATCGGTGACGAGCGGATCGCCGCCCGGCACGTAGCCGGTGATGAAGTTCTCGGCCTTCCATGCCTCGCCGACCCGCAGGTGGCCGAGGTTCGCGTGGTGGACGACGCGCCGGTTGCGCGGCCGGATCTCGACGCCATCGACCCAGGTGTCAGTGGTGAAGACGAAGGGCAGGAAGAGGTAGTGGTAGGGCAGCACGCCGTCGGCCGGCACGTCGACCGCGAGCGGCGCCGTGAGCACCAAGTCGGGGGTGTCGATGCGCCAGCCGCGACCATCCGCGCCGCCGGCTGGCGGTTCGGGAGGAGGCGGCGGCAAGGTCGAGAGGTCGCCCGGCTTGGCGCCGGTGCGCGCCCAATCGATGAAGGTGCGCCGCTCGCTTGCGGAGAGCTCCCGCGCGTTGGCGAACCGGCCGTGGTCCGGGCTCGCGTGCCACGGCGGCATGCGGCCGAGCTCGACGACCTCGCGGATCATCGCCGCGTGGTCCGATGCGTCGGTGTAGTCGAGCAACGCAAACGGAGCGCTGCCGCCCGGCTGGTGACAGGTTGCGCAGTGCGTCGCGAGCAGCGGCGCGACGTCGCGCACGAAAGTGACATCGTCACGCGGTGTCGGCGGCGGCGCGAGGAGACACCCTTCCGCGCTGGTGACCGGAACTGAGATTGCGTTGCCGGCCAGCAGCTCAT
>CAYRQC010000757.1:0-4296 GCA_964426265.1 uncultured Phycisphaerales bacterium
TGCCCGAGGCCGCCGACGCGATCCCGCTGGTGGTGGGGGATCAGTTCGCCACCGCGCTCCATCTCGAGCGCGGCGCGCTGCTCGACTTGATGACGATCCATGACATCGACGAGACGTCGGCGCGCGAGCAGGGGATCGAGCCGCGCGCTGGACGCTTCCGCATCGTCGGCACCTTCCAGACCGATTCCTTCATCGAAGACCTGACCCGCGCCTACGCGCCGCGCGCCGAGCTGCAGCGCTTCGCCGGCGCCGTCTCGGCCTCCTCCGAGATTGCCGTGAAGGCGGCGGCCGGCGTCGCGCTCCCCGAGCTGCGTGATCGCCTGGTTGAGCGGCTCGCGCCCTACCGGCTCGGATCGCAGTTTGACCAGCCGGTGCTGCTGTGGGACGAGACGGCGCACGATGTCCTGAGCGCGATCGACAACCAGCGCGAGGTGCTCGACTTCTGCCTCTTCTTCATCGTGATCGTGGCCGGCTTCAACCTGCTGGTCTCGCTCCACCTGCTGGTCACCGAGAAGCTGCGCGACGTCGGGACGCTGGCATCGCTCGGCGGCTCGGCGGTCGGGATTGCGTCGATCTTCACGGCGCTCGGAGTGCTGGTGACGTCGATCGGTGCGGGGCTCGGCCTGGCTGCGGGCGCGTTGCTCGCTCGCAATATCAACGAGGTCCACGACGTGATCTCGGGTTGGATCGGCCGGCGGCTTTGGGCGTCCGATGTCTACTTCTTCGACCGCATCCCGATCGATTTCCAGCCCAAGCTCATCGGGTTGGCGGTCGCCGGCACGTTCGGAGTGACGCTGCTCTTCTCGTTTCTCGCCTCGCTGCGCGCGGCGCGCCTCGACCCGGTCGAGACGCTGCGCCACGAGTGACGGCGCCTGCCGTTGGCGCCGCCGGTACCACCCTCCGACCTGCGGGCGCTGCTCGCAGAGCTCGCGGCCAGCGGCGACCTCGTCGAGGTCGAGGCGGAGGTCGACCCCGATCTCGAAGTGGCCGAGATCCATCGGCGGGTGATCGCTGCTGACGGACCGGCGCTGCTCTTCAAGCGGGTGAAAGGGAGCCCGTTCCGGCTCGCGACCAACCTCTTCGGCGCCAAACGACGGGTTGCGGCGGCGTTCGGGCGGCCCGAGCTGCTGGTCCGCGACCTCGTCCGTTTCGTGCAAGAGCTGCCACCGCCGACGCTTTCGAAGCTCTGGCACGCGCGGGCGCTGCTCGCGCGGCTCACGCGAATCGGTACCAGCCGCGGGCGCCGTGCAGCGGTGACTGAGGTCGTCGAAGCGCCCCATCTGACGCGGCTGCCGTTCACGAAATCGTGGCGCCAGGACGGCGGCGCCTTCGCCACGTTGCCGCTCGTCTACACCGAGCCGCTTGGACCCGATGGCAAACCCGGCGGGCCGGGGAACCTTGCGATCTACCGCATGCAGCGTTTCGACGACGGCGCGATGGGCATGCACTGGCAGATCCAGAAAGGCGGCGGCTTCCATCACCACGCCGCCGAGCAGCGGGGGCTCGACCTGCCGGTGACGGTCTTCTTTGGCGGTCCGCCGGCGGCGTTTGCGGCGGCGCTCGCGCCGCTGCCGGAGAACGTGCCGGAGCTGCTGCTCGCGTCGCTGCTGCTCGGGCGGCGCCTGCCGCTCGTCCGCGACGCCCGCGCACCGCACGCGTTGCTCGCCGACGCCGAGATTGCGCTGGTCGGTCGCGTGCGCGCGCACGAGCGACGGCCGGAAGGACCCTTCGGTGACCACTACGGCTACTACTCGCTGACGCACGACTTTCCGGTCTTCCGCTGTGACACGCTCTTTCGCCGCCGCGATGCGATCGTGCCGGCGACCGTGGTCGGCAAGCCACGTCAGGAGGACTTCTTCCTCGGCGACTTCCTGCAGGAGCTGCTTGCTCCGCTCTTCCCGCTGGTGATGCCGAGTGTCGTCGAGCTTTGGTCGTACGGCGAGACCGGGTACCACGCGCTCGCCGCCGCGATCGTCCGCGACCGCTACAAGCGCGAGGCGATGGTCAGCGCGTTCCGGATCCTCGGCGAGGGGCAGCTCTCGCTCACCAAGTTCCTGTTGGTGACCGATCGGCCGGTCGACCTGCACGACTTCCCGGCGCTCCTCGAGCACGTTCTCGCCCGTGCTCGAATGGAGACCGATCTCTTCGTCTTCCCGAACCTCGCGATGGACACGCTCGATTACAACGGCGCCACGCTGAACCAGGGGAGCAAGGGGGTGCTGCTCGGGCTCGGCGAGCCGATTCGCGAGCTGCCGCGCGCATGGTCCGCGGCGTTGCCCGCCGGCTGCCGCGCCGTAGCGCGATTCTGCGGCGGCTGCCTGGTGATCGAGGGGCCGGCGCATCGCGTCGATCCGCAGTTCGCCGAGCGGCTGGCGCGCGAGCCGGCGCTCCGCGAATGGCCGCTGGTCGTGCTCACCGATGACGTCGCGCGCGCCACCGCGAGCAGCGCCAACTTCCTCTGGACCACCTTCACTCGTTTCGACCCGGCGCGCGACCTCTTCGCCGCCGAGACGGCGATCGTCGAACGACAGCTCGTGCGCCGGCCGCCGATCGTCCTCGACGCGCGGCTCAAGGCGCATCTGCCGGACGAGCTCTTCTGCGACCCGGCCACGAAGGATCTCGTCACGCGCCGCTGGAACGACTACTTCCCGCGCGGCCTCGCGATGGGGGACTCCGACCGCGGCCATCTCGATCCGCCGCGAGCGCGCTCGTGACGAGCGGCGTTCCCGATTCCGATCGGGATGGCGTGCAGGGTGCTGCACCGAAGGCAGCTCCGTCGAACGCCCCGCAAAAGAACGAGCCATCGCAGCCGGTGGTTGCGTCCAGCGACGCCACTCCCGCCGCGGTCGCTGGCTCGCCCGGCCGCCGCTTCGCCCCCGACGAAAGCCGCTGCGAACTCTGTGGCTTTGCGCAGCTCGACCGCCACTGCAAGGTGGTCTGCCCGCACTGTGGCTTCATCCGCGACTGCTCGGATCCGTGACGCCCTGGTGCCAGGCACCAAACCAGCGCCGGTTCGCGGCCTGGCACCGAAGACCCGGGTGTTTTGTGCCTGGCACGGAAGACCCGGTGGGTTTGTGCCTGGCACCGATCAGTCGGCGACGCGCTGTGGATGTCAGTGGGACGTGTTGCTCGCGCCGAAGAGCGACGGCCCGGCGTCGTCGCCCTTTCGTTTGGGCTTCGCGATCGGCGTACCGCCGAGAGCGAGCTGCTTGAGCTCCGCCAGCTTGGTCAGAGCTTGCAGTGGCGTCAGACGATCGACGTCGAGGCGGCGGAGCTCCTTCGAGGCGCGATCGTCGCTTCGTGGCTCGGAGGACACGGCGCTGCCGACACCACCACCCACGACGCCGCCGGCGCCGCCCGCCGGCACCGCCAGCTTGGTGCGCCGCTCCACTTCGGGCGTCAGCCGCTCGAGGTCGCCGAGCAGGACCTTCGCCCGCTCGACGATCGCCGCCGGGATGCCGGCGAGCCGCGCGACGTGGAGCCCGTAGCTGCGATCGGTGCCGCCCGCGACGATGCGATGGAGGAAGAGGATCTCGTCGCCCCACTCGCGCACCGCGACCGAGAGGTTCACCACCGACGGGAGCTCTTCGGCCAACTGTGTGAGCTGGTGATAGTGCGTCGCGAAGAAGGTCCGGCAGCGCGTCTTCTCGGCGAGGTGCTCCGCCAAGGCGCGTGCGAGCGACATCCCGTCGAACGTGCCGGTGCCGCGGCCCACTTCGTCGAGGATCACCAGGCTCTGGTCGGTCGCGTGATGGAGCACGTTCGCCGTCTCGGCCATCTCGACCATGAAGGTCGAGGCGCCGCGCGCGAGGTCGTCACTCGCGCCGACCCGCGTGAAGATCCGGTCGACCACCCCGATCGTCGCACTGCGCGCCGGCACGAACGAGCCCGTTTGCGCGAGCAGCACGATCAGCGCGTTCTGCCGCAGATAGGTCGACTTGCCTGCCATGTTGGGGCCCGTGAGCAGCGCGAAGCAGGGACCCGCGCCGCCGAGCTTGGTGTCGTTCGCCACGAAGCTCCCCGGTGGCAACGTCGCCGCGAGCACCGGGTGCTGGCCGTCGGCGATCTCGAGCCGCCGCGACTGCTCGACCAGTGGCCGGTGCCAGCCGTGCTCGCGCGCCGCCTCGGCGAAGCTCTGCACGCCGTCGAGCTCGGCGAGCGCCGCGGCCAGCTCCTGCAATGCCCGCGTGCTGCCGGCCGCCTCGCGGCGCACCTCTTCGAAGAGCTCGAGCTCGAGCCGGATCGACCGCTCCTCGGCGGAGAGCATTCGCGCCTCGAGCTCCTTGAGCTCCGGCG